>JBAXYX010000058.1:0-13714 GCA_041670625.1 Lentimicrobiaceae bacterium
ATGAGAACCAGGTTGTGTCGGCAATTATCTCAGCCCTGTTGCTTACCAGTATTAGCGGGATGCTGTTCAGTGCCATTGCTTATAAACTGATGTTCAGAGAAGGATACACCATTTTGTTGATCTCCCTGGCCCTGCTCACCATACCCATGAGGCTTAGTGCCATATATGCAGGTGGCATATTCCTTGGTAAAGAACAGATTAAACGATCTAACCTGATGAACTGGCTTACAGGATTGTTAACGCTTTTCTTTGGATTAGTCTTTGTATGGATCCTGAAAATGAAGATTACCGGCGCCCTGCTCTCCCTTATGCTCGGCAACCTTATTGTATCATTCATTGCAATCAATATGCTGTATAAGGATTATGAAGTGAAACTTTCATTTGCGAATCCCATTATTGTCCGTTTGTTGAAATTAGGGGTGATCTATGCCCTTTCATTCCTGGTGATCCAGCTCAACTACAGGGTAGATGTTCTTTTACTGCAATGGCTTTCAGATGCACGCCAGATTGGCTTATACTCCCTGGGAGTGTCAGTATCCGAACTACTGTGGCAAATACCTCTTGCCGTTAGTATTGTAGTGATGAGCCGAACCGCCAATACTACAAATTTACAGAAAACCAACGAGGACACTGCTAAACTCCTACGCATCTCATTGTTGCTGGGAGTGGTACTTTCCCTGTTTATTTATATCCTGTCACCCTATATCATCCCATGGGTATTCGGTGAAAAGTTCAGGCAAAGTGTATTAATCGTTCAAACTATCATGCCGGGTATTATTATGGTGATTATTTTCAGAATACTCAGCGGACAGCTTTCGGGAATGGGCAAACCCTTGGTAGCACTTAAAGCTTTCGTCCCGGCGCTAATCTTAAACGTAATTCTAAACTATTTCCTGATCCCTGAGCATGGCGGTTTGGGAGCCGCTATAGCTACCAATGTCAGTTACATGGTCGGTACCATAATCTATACTATTGCCTATTGCCGTATTACCGGAACTACCCCCGGCAAATTATTCCATTACTCGATGAATGATTTCCTTTTTATAAAGGAAAAACTCCAAAGGTATATGCGGTGAAAGTAATCTGGAAGTTTAGTAGCCCTGTTCTATTCTCATCTTAAGTATATGGATCATTAAACTTACCAAGGAATCATTCTTAATTACAGAAATATTTAATGGCAGATTCGGCCATTAAATTCCCTTTATTTTTTGCAATTAAAAGATCCTCACAACCATCTTTGTTTGAATTGAACTTAATAATTCCGCGAAGGTAAAAAGCTTCATGCATTCCTGGATTCAATGCAATAGCTGAAGATACAGTTACTAAGGCTTTTGAATATAATCCTCTGTAACCATAACTAAGAGCCAGGTTATATAGATATACAGCATTCTCCTTACCTGAACTAATCGCTTTTTCACCAAAAAAGATGGAATTATCAATATCCCCTTTTTTGTAATATACTTTCCCTAATAAATCATAGACGTTGGCACTTGCAATTCTTTGGTTGATCATTTGTTTAGATATAAATTCAGCAGAATCAAACTTGCCACCAATAAAATAGGTTTCAGCCAAACGGAATAAGGCTTCTTTATAATTAGGTTGTATGGATATTGCTTTTTTGTAATTCGGTATAGCCAAATCATTCAATTCCATTTTTTCAAACGCTAATGCTTTATTGTAGTATGCCTGTGCAAACATAGGATCTGTATGGATGGAATGATCGAAACATTTAAGTGCCCTGTCAGTTTTATTTTCTTTTAGGTAGATAACACCTAGTGTATTCGAAATTATTTCTGATTCCGGATACTGCAATTGAGCTGATTCGAACATTTTCTTCTGGTCTGGCCACAATACTTTTCTTTGATTAAACATGATAATGATAAAGCCGATGTAAACAAACATGAGCAAATACACTAATGGTACTTTACCCTTTAGTAATTTTAATGCCCTTTTGCCATCCCGAATAATAAGCTCTATGGCTAACGCTATAGTAAAAATTGTAAAGTAAGTATATCTGTCGTTTCTTAAGGACTCTCCTATTGGAACTAACTGCACAACCGGGGCTAATGAAACGATGAACAATAGTATACTAACTGCATAGTCCGAATATTTATGCCTGATTAATAGCAATAAAGTTAAAACAAAGGCCAACGGAACAAGAATATACAAATATTGACAGAGGGGTATAGAATCAGCGGGTTTAAAAGGATAAGGATAAAATATAGACTGTTTAACAGGGAAAACCACGCTAATGCAATATTGTGAAAAGGAGTTGGCAGCAATCAGAATCCTTGCTAATATATTATATGAAGGTAGTGCAGTGCGATCATCTATTTGATTTCTTATATATATATTTAAAACAACTGAAATTATTGCGAGTAGTACGACCGGAAGTTTCTCAACAAGTAATTTATATGAAAATTTCCGATGATAATAATAATCAAACACACATAAAACTAACGGTAAAATTATTGCCTGAGTCTTAGAAAATATAGCAAATGAACAAGCTAGAAGGCTTATGTATAGGAATTTTCTGGTATAATTGTTTCTGCTGTATTCTACATAATAATAAATGCTTATAAAAGAAAATAAGCAGCACACCAGATCTTTGATAGAAGTAATCCAATATACTGTTTCAGTAGATAATGGATGAAACAAAAAGAAAGCAAAACCCCAAATAGCTGGCAATTCAAGCTTTCTCAGAATCTTATACACTAAACAACCATTGACAATATGTATTATCATGTTTTGAACGTGTATAAATATCGGATTGCTACTAAAAAGTATGTAATCCAGCTTCACCCATAATGAAACAACAGGATGATACATCCCATAATGCGGTGAAATGAAAAGCCTTAACCAGCTTTCATCTGTAATTACCTTATCAAACAGGAATACTTTGTCATCCCAAATAAAATAACCACTGTAAATCACTCTATAAGAAATGACTGTATAGAATAATATCAGGGCCGCTACAAAAAACGAATTCTTATGCTTCATTATAGTACTCATCAATAACTTAGGCCCTAACCTTATAGTTTAAATTCAGATACAAGCACAAAAATATAATTTAAAGTCAAACTAAATACAACAACCACTAGAATATTTGACGTATTACACAATCATTGAAAATATAATGTATGGATATGGTTTGCTGCCACTATGCATCTTAATATTTCCACATAATAAGCTAATAATTCTCCTGATTTTATAATATCTTTAATGATTGAAGCAACCAGAATATCCAACAACATCCTTCGTTATGAAAAAGATCTACATTACCGTAACCTTATGCTTGTTAAGCATTGCAGCATTTACACAAATTCAACCTTTTCTGGGGATTTATAATCTTGATAGCTGCAACTTTGAAACGCAGTGTTCCTTTTTAAAAATGGATACCTCTGCCCACAATGTGTGGCAAACCGGCACACCTTCCAAGCCTTTCTTCAATGCAGCTTATACAGTGCCAAATGCTATGGTAACCGATACTTTAAACCCCTACCCTGTTAACAACCATTCCTGGTTTGACCTGGTACTTAATAATATGAATAATTACTTTATGGATAATATAATATGTTTCAGGCATATGTTTCAAACTGATACGCTTGTCGATGGAGGCTATATTGAAGTTTCATACGACAAAGGGCAGACCTGGCTGAACATCATTGATGATGTTTCAAATCCGATCATGTATAATTATGAAAATCTCTATTCAGAAGCTGACACTCTGGCAGGTGGTATCAATGGGTTTTCAGGCACCTCATCTGACTGGATTTATACTAGAATCCAGTTAATATGGTGTATGCCGGTAAAATGGGTAATACCTGATACCCTGATTATGCGTTTCAACTTTATCAGTGATGATGTCCAGACCAACAAGGACGGCTGGATGATTGATAATATCCTGATATCATGGGCTGATTTAGGCTCATCAGTAAAAGATAATGACCTGAATAAACTCAGCATTTCCCCTAATCCCCTCTATGACCTGGCAACCATTTCTTTCGACAATCCATTACATGAAAAAATGTCACTTCAATTATTGAATTCCTTTGGGGAAGTAGTACGGTGTTATTCTGTTACAGATAATCAGGTTCTCATTGAAAAAGGCAATTTAGGCTGTGGGCTTTATATGATTCGACTGCTCAACAATCAAAGGCTGCTCGGAGCTTCAAAACTGATTATTCAGTAGACAACATCATCCTATTGATAAATAATCAATTCAGTATGTTACTGCAATGGTGTATGCAGCAGGTTACCTCAGTAGGTTACTTCATTCATCTATTGTAGCAAGTCAGTTCAGTAAGCTACTTTAAAGGTGCATCGCGGCAGGTTACCTCAGTAGGTTACTGTATTCATCTATCGCAGAAAATAACCTCCATAATTTGCTGCAACAAAAGGCTCTGTGCATTGTTGATAGGGACCTGATGAATGAAACAGAGAATATCATTTTTGTACAAAAAGGAAATATTAATAGTGATGTAATTAAACGGTTAGTGTCCTGAATATCTGTATGATACCTGATATTTTTCTGACATGGAGATGCATATGTTCATAAACCTCTGTATCTTCCTGATATTCATTAAATTAAAGCTGTTTAAGAAAATGATATCCCCCTTACAATCGCGTGAATAATTTCTGCCCGGGGTATGGTTCATATATTGAATTCTGAAGCAGTTTAAAGGGGTCATGGAGTGTGATAGCTAATTATAAAAGTAAGTAGATTTATCGATGAAAAGAGAATTCATATTGATTAAGTTATTAATATTGACTGAGCTATTAACATTGACTGAACTATTAACATTGACTGAGCTATTACAAATACCCGCTTCATAAAGAACGATTGAGAAACTACCATTGACAGAACTTTAAAAACCGGCTTATGGCAAGAAACAGAGATACTGACATTAACAGAACTTGAAAAATCGGTTATTAGAGAAAGGAAGAAATGATAACAATGACTGAGTGATTAAAAAAACAAAGATAAAAGATTGACAAAGTTATAAAGATGGCAAAGTATTTGTTGGCAAGGTAAATGCCTGGTTCATAAAATCAGGGATGACACAACAGTCTGGTGTTAAAATTGGGGACTATTATTTTACTAAGTTTCATTATCTTTGCAATCTATTTTAATTTAATCTAAATTAGTGCTAAATACACTCTTGGAGATGGAAAAAGATCCTAAAAATATAATTGAAGAAGTAACACAGAGTGAGTATAAATACGGTTTTTTTACCGATATTGAAATGGATACTGCCCCTAAAGGGCTTAATGAAGATATTATCAGGTTCATTTCATTAAAAAAGAATGAACCTGAGTGGCTGCTCGAATTTCGTTTAGATGCTTACCATAAATGGACTCAGATGACTGAACCAACCTGGGCACACCTGCATCATCCACCTATCGACTACCAGAATATTATCTTTTATGCAGCTCCTAAAGGTACAAAAGAACTTACCGACCTGAAGCAGGTTGACCCGGAACTCTTAGCTACCTTTAATAAACTGGGCATCTCACTCGAAGAACAAAAAAGGTTGAGTGGCGTTGCCGTTGATGCTGTAATTGACTCTGTTTCAGTAAAAACAACCTTTTCAGCAACCCTTGAAAAGCAAGGTATCCTATTCTGTTCTTTTAGCGAAGCCGTTCAAAAATACCCTGATCTGGTACGTCAATACCTTGGCTCAGTGGTACCTTCAAATGATAACTTCTTTGCTGCACTTAACTCGGCTGTATTTACTGACGGTTCCTTTTGTTATATCCCTAAAGGAGTTCGTTGTCCGATAGAGCTGTCAACCTATTTCCGTATCAATGCTGCCAATACCGGTCAGTTTGAAAGAACCCTGATTATTGGCGACGAAGGTAGTTATGTAAGCTATATGGAAGGCTGTACAGCCCCTATGCGTGATGAGAACCAACTGCACGCTGCAATTGTAGAAATAATTGCTCTTAAAGATGCGGAGGTAAAATATTCTACAGTTCAGAACTGGTACCCGGGAAATAAAAAAGGGGAAGGTGGCATTTATAACTTTGTTACTAAAAGGGGTATCTGTAAAGGCAATAATTCCAAAATATCATGGACACAGGTGGAAACAGGTTCAGCTATTACCTGGAAATACCCAAGCGTGGTACTTATGGGCGATAATACTGTAGGCGAGTTTTATTCTGTTGCTGTGACCAATAACTACCAACAGGCTGATACCGGAAGTAAGATGATCCATCTTGGCAAAAACACTCATAGTACCATCATCTCTAAAGGAATTTCAGCAGGCCACAGCAATAATAGTTACCGCGGACTGGTCAAAATGACCAAGCGTGCCGAGAATGGCCGGAATTACTCACAATGTGATTCCCTACTACTGGGTGATCAATGTGGTGCTCATACCTGGCCATATATCAAAGCAGAGAATAAATCATCTGTTATAGAACATGAAGCTACAACCTCCAAAATATCTGATGATCAGTTGTTCTACTGCAACCAGCGCGGCATCAGTACTGAGAATGCCATCGGTTTGATTGTGAATGGTTATGCTCGTGAAGTACTTAAAAAGTTACCAATGGAATTTGCTGTGGAAGCACAAAAATTACTTTCCATTAGCCTGGAAGGTACTGTCGGTTAATAAAGAATAATCAAAGAAATACTTGTTCAATTATTTGAAATAAAACAATTAAAATGCTAAGTATTAAAAACTTAAGGGCCTCTATCAACAAGAAGGAAATCCTAAAAGGTGTAAATCTTGAAGTTAATCCTGGCGAAGTACATGCTATTATGGGTCCCAATGGAACCGGCAAAAGTACACTGGCATCAATAATTGCCGGTCGTGATGTTTATACGGTTGATGAAGGCGAGATTATTTTCAACGGTAAGAACCTTCTGGGTATGTCAGTGAACGACAGAGCCTGTGAAGGCATTTTCCTTGGCTTTCAATATCCTGTTGAAATCCCTGGAGTGAGCATGACCAATTTTATGCGTACAGCAATTAATGAACAACGCAAATACCGAGGACTGGATCCAATGCCTGCAAATGAATTCCTGGCTAAGATGGAAGAGAAAAAGAGAGTCCTTGAAATCCAGGCTAAGACTGCTAACCGTTCAGTGAACGAGGGCTTTTCAGGAGGAGAGAAAAAGAAAAATGAAATATTCCAAATGGCCATGTTGGAACCTTCACTCGCTATTTTAGATGAAACCGATTCAGGACTTGATATTGACGCTCTTAAAATAGTTGCCAACGGAGTTAACAGGTTACGCCGACCTGATAACGCTTTCATTGTAATCACTCACTACCAGCGATTGCTTGATTATATTGTGCCTGATATTGTTCATGTACTCTATGATGGTAAAATTGTACGCTCAGGGGGTAAAGAACTTGCAATTGAGCTTGAAGAAAAGGGTTATGAATGGATCAAGGCAGGTTTGGTTTAATACCGCAAAGTAATTATGGAAGAAATTTCAGTTAAAAATACTATTAAGGAAGCGCTGATAAAGCATTTTCATGATAACAGATCAACTATCGGAATAGTTGATCCGGCCAGAGTGGCTGAATTACGTGATGATGCAATGCAAACCTTTATTGAAAAAGGCTTTCCTGATAATAAGCAGGAGAAGTGGCGTAATACTGATTTAAGCAGGGCATTGGGAAGAGATTATTTCTACCCCATTAGCCAGTTTCAGGATAGCACACAGGCAGAAAAAATATTCAAATGTGAAGTGCCAGGGTTTGATACCCTCTCTGTTACCGTGCTCAACGGTTGGTATGTTAATTCCGATAAGCCTTTGTCAGTGCTTGAAAACGGATTGATTGTAGGTAGCTTAAGAACGGCCTTTAAAACATACCCTGAACTGGTTGAGTCTTATTATGCCCGGTTCGCTGATTACAAAAGCAATGGTCTTACTGCTTTGAATACAGCCCTTGCAATGGACGGCATTTTTATCTATGTACCGGATGATGTGGTCGTTGAAAAGCCTATCAGGATGATAAGCCTGGTGAACATGACAGAAGATTCAATGATACAGCTTCGCAACCTGGTAATCTTAGGCCGTAACAGCAAGCTTACACTGGTGCAATGCGACGATTCAATCGATGAGCACCGTAGCTTTACCAATACTGTTTCTGAATTCTATATCAGTGAAAATGCTACGCTTGATCACTACAAACTTCAGAATATTAATGATCATTCTACTCTCATCAATTCCAGTTGGTTTGAATTAAAGGAAGGTTCATCGGCTTCAAGTAATGGCATTAGCCTGAACGGCGGACTCATCCGCAATGAAACAATTGTACGACTAAATGGACGAGGTTCACATACTGACTTGCTGGGTCTTTACCTGATGGACCGTTATCAGCATATCGATAATCAGGTTTTTGTTGATCACGCGGTGCCTGACTGTACCAGTAATGAGCTGTACAAAGGGATCCTTGATGATCATGCCAGTGGTGTATTTAATGGCCACATTTTAGTACGTAGGGATGCACAGCGCACCAATGCCTATCAGAATAATAAAAACATATTGATTTCTGATAAGGCAGTTATTGATACTAAGCCATTTCTTGAAATATACGCTGATGATGTAAAATGCAGCCATGGGGCTACTGTAGGACAATTAGATGCTGAGGCTATGTTTTACATACGCTCAAGAGGCATCAGCTATGAAAATGCCCGTATGTTGCTTATGTACGCCTTCGCAGCCGAGATAGTAAACAAGATATCCATTGAAGAATTAAGAAACCGCATAGATGATTTAGTTAAAAAAAGGTTACGTGGTGAACTGTCAATTTGCGACCAATGCGTACTGCATTGTGGCGCTCAGGAACAGAAAAAGGAATTTAAGATTGACATGAGCCGTATTTGAGTGAATAGTAAACATGGAACTACAAAAGCAAACATTTGACCCTATACTGATTCGCAGGGACTTCCCTATACTCAGTCGTACGGTATATAACAAACCCCTGATCTACTTTGATAATGCAGCAACTACTCAAAAGCCCCGGGTTGTTCTGGATGCCTTAATGGATTACTATACCGGTTACAATGCAAATGTACATCGGGGTGTTCATCATCTGAGTCAATTGGCAACAGAAGCTTTCGAACAGGTGCGTGAAGATATCAGAAAGTTCATCAACGCAAAGTACACCCATGAGATTATCTATACTCGCGGATGTACGGAAGCTATTAATCTGGTGGCCTCCTCATGGGGAAGAATGAACCTCAACGAAGGTGATGAAGTATTGATATCCGAACTTGAACATCATTCCAATATTGTTCCCTGGCAAATGATCTGTGAAGAGAAACATGCTCATATCAAAGTAATCCCCATCAATGAAAACGGTACTCTTGATATGGGAGCATTCTATAAACTGCTGAACAGTAAAACTAAAATGTTAGCTGTATCGCATGTTTCAAATACCCTGGGTACCATCAATCCTGTTAAAGAACTTATCCGTGCTGCGCATGACAACGGAACCCTGGTACTGATTGACGGGGCACAAGCCCTCTCACATATTATGGTAGATGTTCAGGATATGGATTGCGATTTTTACACTTTCTCGGCTCATAAGGTATATGGTCCTTTAGGAATTGGAGGCCTCTATGGTAAAGAGAAACTACTTGAAGAAATGCCTCCTTACCAGGGCGGAGGGGAAATGATTGATTCCGTTACGTTTGAAAAGACTACTTATAATGAGCTTCCTTTTAAGTTTGAAGCAGGTACCCCTAATGTAGCCGGTGCAATTGGGTTTGGTGCTGCCCTGAAATATATTTCAGGTATCGGTATTGATGTCATTGCGGAATATGAAAACCAATTGCTGGAATACGCAACCCGTAAACTGATTGAGAAAAAGAATATCACCATAATAGGACAGGCTCCCGAAAAGGCAGCTATTATTTCATTTCTGATTGACCATATCCATCCCTATGATGCAGGGACCATTCTTGATCAATTAGGAATTGCCGTTCGTACCGGATCGCACTGTACGCAGCCACTGATGGACAGATACGGGATACATGGTACTATCAGGGCTTCATTCGCATTTTATAATACTAAAACCGAAATTGATTCTATGATTGATGCTTTTATTAAAGTAGAACAACTATTTTTATAATCGATTCAAATATTAACCAATGGAAATTAAAGAAACATCCGAAACTATAGTAACTGAGTTCGACAATTTTGATGATTGGATGGATAAATACAATTACTTGATTGAACTGGGCAAATCTTTGCCTATGATTGACGAGAAGTATAAAGTGGAAAGCAACCTTATTTCAGGTTGCCAGTCAAGGGTTTGGCTTCATGCAGAGTTCGACGGTGATCATGTGTATTTTACAGCCGACAGTGATGCGGTAATTACTAAAGGAATTGCAAATCTTCTGATCAGGGTATATTCGGGGCATACCCCACAGGAAATACTCGATGCCTCTACTGAATTTGTAAAAGAAATAGGGCTTACAGAACATCTGTCCCCTACCCGTTCAAATGGGCTGATGTCAATGATCAAACAAATAAAGATGTATGCCCTGGCCTTCAGGACTAAGCAAGTTTTGAACTCCTGATATTGTAATTTCTATGATGAATCACGAAAAAACATTGGAGCTAGACCAAAAGATCATTGAGGTACTGAAGGATATCTATGATCCTGAAATTCCTGCTAATATTTATGACTTGGGACTTGTTTACAATATCAGTGTTGACGACCAAGGCGTAGCCCATATACTGATGACTCTTACTGCCCCTAATTGTCCGGTAGCTGAATCACTGCCTGTTGAAGTAAAGGAAAAAGTGTCGGCTATTGAAGGAATCACAGGAACTGAAGTGGAACTTACCTTTGATCCTCCCTGGAGTATGGATATGATCTCTGAATCAGCTATGCTGGACATGGGACTGCTATAGGACAACACCCCTGTTTCAACTCAACCCATGAACGCTATTACAAAAGCATGGCCCTGATATCGATTATACCAAACAGGTCGGCACTGGTAATAATGATAATGACTATAATAAACCAGCGCACAAATCCTGCTCCCCAGCTTATGGCATATCGTGAGGCTACAAAAGCTCCAATCACATTCCCGATTGAATGAACCAGACCGAATTGCCAGTAAACCTTATCATTTACAATAAACACGACCAGAGCAAAAACAGTATAGCATAACACAATCACCACTTTAATGGCATTCGCCCTTACAAGATCATACCCGGCACCCAGTACAATGCCTGCCAGGAGGAAATAGCCAACCCCCACCTGTACAAAGCCCCCATAGATACCTATGGCAAAAAAGACTAGCATATGCACCCAGGTCAGTTTCTTCTTCTGAAGGCTGATTTGACCTTTTATCCATTTATCAGGTTTCACAATCAGGAAATAGACCATCATAATCATCACAAGCCCGATAGCTTTCCTAAAAGTAGCCTCATCAATCTCTACTGAAAGCTGTGCTCCTATCACAGAACCGATAACACATGGTATAGCAAGTGTCAATGCCTTTCGGGTATCCAATAATTTCTGATGCTTGAATGAAGTGGCGGATGTAAAATTCTGCAAGATCACCGCTATGCGGTTGGTACCATTGGCAACGTCGGCAGGCAAACCCATAAACATGAAAAGTGAAAGGGAGATAATGGTTCCACCCCCTGCCAGGGTATTGATGAAACCTACAAACACTCCCGAAACTATGAGAGCTACTACCTCCAGAGTAGTCATAGTATACTTTTATTGCAGCAAAGGTATGGAATAGTTGTTAGTTATGGGCTATTGGCTAATCGTTACTTTTACTTGTTGCTTGTTTATTGTTACTTGTTACCAAATAGGTTTTAACTTTGCCGTCCAATTAAGTACTACAATTTGTCGTCACGAATTCTTACCGGAATAAAAAATAGCGTTATCAAAGCACTCCCACGGGGACTTAGAACAGCATGGTGGCTTATCAAGATTACCGTTCCTGTTTCATTTGCCGTGATGTTGATGGATTATTTCGGATTGTTGAACGCCATTGCCGGTGTCACCAGCCCGTTCTTTCAGTACTTTGGATTACCGGGCGTATCGGCTATAGTATTGATAACAAGTATCTTCACTAATGTCTATTCGGTTGTTGCAGTACTCACTATGCTTGATCTGCCCATGCGTGAGGGAATTATCCTGGCTACCATGTGCCTGGTATCTCATGGTTTTATTATCGAAACAGCAGTGATGAAGAGGACCGGTTCCTCTGCTATTGGCATGATATTACTTCGATTGGCAGGTAGTTTTGCAGTTGCTGTGATACTCAACCTTACGATGCCCGGTAACTTTACGGCAAGTGATAAAATAGTGATACCGGCTGTGATTCCTTTTGATGACGCTTTAGTTAATTGGCTTCTTAATGTTGGCAGCACCGTTGGTAAGATCTTTATATTGGTCAACCTCTTGCTTATCTTCCAGCAAATACTTGAAGAATTTGGATGGATTAAAATACTTGAGAAACCATTGGCACCCCTTATGACCATTATGGGATTACCCCGCAGTACCACTTTCTCATGGATAGTAGGTAATCTGGTAGGCCTGGCATACGGTTCTGCTGTTATGATTGACCAAGTCGACAAGAAGCGGATGACCCGTGGGGATGCTGATTTGCTCAACCATCATGTTTCACTTTCCCACTCACAGCTTGAAGATCCCTTACTCTTCCTAACCCTCGGATATGCAGCCCATTGGTTGATATGGCCCAGGGTAATTATTGCTATTGCTGCTGTGTGGTTGCGAAGAGGTTATCTGAAGTTGAAAAATCAAGCTGGTAAAGTAACAATAGTACCGAGGTCATTGTCCTAAATAAACCTTGATTAAAAACCTTGTCCTTATTACCTAACAAACACTATTTAAGCGTTTTGTTTTGAGACTTGGGAAATACTTCGTAATTTTGATGCGATAATCCACCCACAACAATCAACTTATACATGAAAAAACTAATAACTTTAGAGGAAGCTGTTCTAAAAGTACGTGATGGTTCCGTTATTATGATCGGAGGATTTATGGCAGGAGGTAGTCCCATAAAACTTATTGACGCCCTTGTAGAAGCTAATGTTCAGAACCTGACCATTATATGCAACGATACCGGTTTCCCTGATAAAGGAATTGGGAAGCTGGTAGCCAACAAGCAGGTTAAAAAGATTATTTCATCGCACATTGGTACCAACCCATGCACTATTGATCAACTGAACAGTAATGATCTGGAAGTTGAGTTTGTTCCCCAGGGTACTCTTGCCGAACGTATTCGTTCAGGTGGTGCAGGACTCGGTGGCTTCCTTACCCCAACAGGTATAGGTACGGTAATAGCCGAAGGTAAACAAATAATTAATGTTGATGGCAAAGATTATCTACTCGAAAAACCTTTAAGGGCTGAACTTGCCCTGATTGGTGCAAGCGTTGGTGACAAGAGTGGTAACCTGATTTACTTTGGTAATGCTCAAAACTTTAATCCTCTGATGGCAACGGCTGCTGATACAGTGATTGCCGAAATAGATGAACTGGTTGAAATTGGCGATATTACCATGGAACAAGTACATACCCCGGGGATTTTTGTAGACTATATCCTGCATTAAAACCATTTTAGCAAATCATCATTGAAAGCTAAAATTGAGGATTCCAATTGAAGGTTATTATGGATGCTTAGTATGGATGATACGAATGAGAGTTACAATTAAAGATTTAATTTGAGAGGTAAGATCGAGACTTTCAATGAATGG
>JBAXYX010000059.1:0-13291 GCA_041670625.1 Lentimicrobiaceae bacterium
AAGCTTCACAATACTCATTATATAGTCAATATTATACCAGCACAAATAAAAACAAAAGCCGGTAAAATGCGACTGCACTTTATCGACTTCTGCGTATTGACTATATGCCGAAATAACTTCTATTAATTTCGCCGTTGTTGGCAAACTACCAACTTCTGTTTGTTGATCATTTATCCTGCTTGTCGAAATCGATTTTAGTTATTAATCGTTCCTTACAAGCATTTGCGATTGAAGCTATTTTACCAGAAATTTAATTGCAACAGGGTTAATCCCTGCCTTAAATGAGTATTTGAGCTTACCGTCATTACTGTAGCAATGAACCATTCCCTGGTTTACAAAACCTTTAGCATCTCCAATAAATACATCATTTGAATTAGGATCAACAGCAATGGAATAAACAGTTTCAATTACTGAACCATCGGTAATAAAATTGCTGGTTATTACCTCTTCTGTCTTTACATTGATCATCATGATACTGGAACCGTTGCTGCCAAAATAATCATAGTTATACACATAAGCAGTATCTCCTTTGATGGTGAAATTCATTGCCTCAAAGTCTTCAAATGTATGTTTCACTTTTTGTGTTGCAGCATCAATAATCTGTAATCTCATTTTTACATCACTATAGTTCCCTCTTGAAATGACGTATATGTCGCCATAGCTATCAGCCTGAAGGGTGTATGGGTCGAGCCCTGTTTCAATCTTTTTGGTTTCAGTAAGTGTTACAGGGTCAATTACAGACACTGTTTTATCGTAATCAGGAAAATTCAAACCACCTGAATTCGAAACCCAGATTTTACCATAGGCAGCCAGGATAGCATCAGGATTAAGGCCGACTTTAATAACTTTTATTGGCTCAAGCGTTGTAGTATCGAAAACAGTAACGGTACCGTCATAGGCACAAACATACACTTTCCCTTCATAGGCGGTAACCGCTGAAGGTTGCTGTGGAACCTGTTCATTAAAGAATGGTATCTGTTTGATGCTCTTGAAGGTAACCGCATCCACTATTTCCAATTGGCTGGAAACATTTGTTACAATATAAACTTTGCTTCCGTAAATACACATATCAGACCCGGTATCACCTAACTCGCGATTATTCTGAGACTTGAAATAATCAGGAGAAATACTTTGATCTTCTAGGTTATAAAGGGTTACAGAGGCATTGTTGCTACTAAAAGAACCTTGGTTCAAAACATAAATAGCGGAACTTTTAGGTGGAACAACAGGGATGATGTTATTGTTATCATCAGGCTCTTTTTTGCATGAAGCGAAGATCAAAACAATACCAAATATCAATAAAGACCATGATAAAGCGTAAGTTTGAACATTTTGTAATAAGTTTTTGTAATGGATTTTCATGAGTAAATAGTTTAGAATGTAACAAAAAGATTAATATAAAAAGCTCTTCCGGTCATTGGGAACCCTTTGATAACTTCATATGGGTGGTTAAAAATATTGGCTATCTCTGCTTTTATTCCATATTTCCTTGCCCGGTGGCTCTTCTGCCAACTTAGGGTCAGATCAGTAGTGGTCCAGGATTCCAGGATATTGTCAGTAAGGTCTGCATCGCGGATATATCGGTATCCGTTAAAGATAGTGTTGACCCCTAATCCAAAATTACTATATTGTATAAACATTAGGCCGCTAGCAGTCTCAAACGGAATATAAGCAATCTGATGGCCATAAGTAACAGAAGCTTTATTAGTGATATCCTTTGCATGCTGATACGTGTAATTGCCGCTTACTTCAATGGACCAGGATTTATTGAAACGTTTTTCAAATCCACCAAAGAGCTCAACTCCTTTAATGTCGACTTTCCCAATGTTTTGAGTGCTCCATCTAAACAAGTTTTGTGTGGGGGTAGTTACAATTTTATCCTTTACTGCATTGATAAACCCATCAGCTTTAAAGCTTATACTTGTTGTATTATTTAATGCTTTATCAAACAGAAATCCAAAGTTATAGAGTGATGCATTTTCAGGTTCGAGCTCAAGATTACCTGCAATGGTATAATATAAGTCATTGAATGAAGGCATCCTGAAGATGTTCTTATACATAAACCGCATCTTTAATGCCTGGTTACTTGTTAAGGAATGAATAACTGACACGCCAGGCGAAAACTTGAAATATTCTTTGGAAAGAGAATCACCGCTATCGTCATTCACTGCTGTTATCAGAATGCTACCCTGTATTTTTGTCTTCCTATCGGTATATTCTAAGCTACCTGCTGTAAGAGAAGTAACCCTGGTTGGGTTCTCTACTGAGTATGCATTTGTTTGCAGTCGGTTCGTTATCAGATCAGTAGCCACAGATAGGTTTAACCTTTTAAATAAGGGTAAAGTGGCGGCTTGTGATACATAATATTCCTGTTGATTGTACTCGTTGTTCAATCCACCTGACTGGTTCAGGAAGTCAGGATCGGTATAGATAAGGCGTGTATAAGTGAAGCTGGCAGTTGTTAATAACCTGACAACTTTTAAAGAATTGTTCTCGTATTGCAAACCGGCTATGAAGTCCTTGTTGAATAATCGTTGAGAAGAGTGTGTGTTATAAAATATCACAGCTCCCGGAAGCCCTCGTTCGGTTTCGTAATATTGCCCCTTGATTTTGAGGGAACTGCTGTCATCAAATAGCAAATTGGCTTTAAAAACAGCGTTAAAATCGGATACATCAGAATTTTCCCGTTTAAGGGCAGTAGTGATAGCCCCATTGTCAACCTTATAAGGGAATTTCCCATTGGCCCGGTGATAGTTTATCCGCATTCCTGTAATCAGGTGCTTGTTGATCTTTGAGTCCATCGAGAGGGATGGATTAATTGTGCCAAAAGAACCTGTTCTTATGGATGCCAGCAGCACATTGCGCTTTCCCATAAAGTCAACCTTTCTGGAACTAATGTCCAATATACTGGCTGATGCAAACATCCTTGCAGGTGCCAGGTTGAATTCAGGCTGACCAATTGACAACTGAATATTGCCAACATCCTGTAAGGGGATTTTACCCAGGTCCATTTGTCCGGTTGCAGCATCCCCTGTATAAATCCCATCAAGGAATACCCCGGTGTGATTAGCGCCCAGGCTCCGTACCATCACTGTTTTTAGCCCCCCGACTCCACCGAAATCCTTAATAACAACCCCTGATAAATTACGTATTGCTTCTGCAACACTGGCCATAGGAATGGCTTCCAATTGCCTGGTTGACATTTGCTGAATCGGGACAGCAGATCTGGTTGACGGGTTTGGCTTAATCCCATATACTTCTACCTCTTTCAATTGTACGGTGTCAATCTGACTATATGAAATTGACCAGGAACACAGGCAAATGAAAGCTACCAGTAGTTTTTTAACAGAATATGGAAATTGTTGCATCATTACCTGATTTGTTGAATGAATAACAATGGATTTTGATGTTGCGATTGAATTCCTTGATAGATGCAAATGGGCAAATAAAAGGAAACCGACATGTCGCTCATTCTCCGTAAGCTCCAAAATCCACCTATCATTGGTAGGTCTTCTGACTTGTTCCGGTGTTGGCGCCTTCCCATCGTCCCTGGGCAGGACTGTTTTATGATAGTGACGTGATGCCAAACCTCTTAAGGAACTTACAGCAGCGGGAACTGTTGCCGAATTTCACGGCATTCCCAATTATCCTTTTCAGGACCAATGCGATGCAAAAATACAATTATTTATGTTAGGACTCAAAAAGGTTCAGGTATTTATTAATTACGATATCGGGCTCTGTTCAATTTCCTGATTGATAGTGTTAAGCTTTATATCGGGTTCTGATCCTTTGCCTGATTGCAGGTACAGAACTCTATATTGGGTTCTGGTCGGGAGCCCGATTGTTAGTACTGAGATCTATATCTGTTTTTGACCAGGTGGCTGATAGATAGCGTTGAGCAAAATATTGGGTTTACGTCAAGAGCTTGATTGATAATGCTGAGCTAAGCATTGGGTTTTGACCAGGTGATTGATTGTTCGCACTGAGCTATATGTCTGGTTTTGACCAAGTGACTGATTGTTAGTACTGAGATATATATCTGTTTTTGACCAGGTGGCTGATAGATAGCGCTGAGCAAAATATTGGGTTTGCGTCAAGAGCTTGATTGATAATGCTGAGCTAAGCATTGGGTTTTGACCAGGTGATTGATTGTTCGTACTGAGCTATATGTCTGGTTTTGACCAAGTGACTGATTGTTAGTACTGAGATCTATATCTGTTTTTGATCAGGTGGCTGATAGATAGTGCTGAGCAAAATATTGGGTTTACGTTAAGAGCCTGATTGATAATGCTGAGCAAAACATTTGTTTTTGATCAGGTGGCGGATAGATAGTACTGAGCGAAATATTGGGTTTACGTCAAGAGCCTGATTGTTCATGCTGAGCTAAACATTGGGTTCTAACCAGATGCCTGGTCAGGTGAGTATTAAATGTATTATATTTATCATTCTGAATCAATGAGCGATAAAAATGGTTTAGTTTTAATTGGGGTTATTACTGGTTGTGTAATTCTTTACAGGTCATACAAGGATTTTTCAAAGATTACTTATAAGGATTACTAAGGTTAGCATTGAACAGTTGTTTGTTCATATGGAACATATTATTCATCTATAAAATCAAGAGACATGGGAAGGAACTTTTTAACTGATAAGAAGATCAAAGCAGTACCCGGTAAGGTGCATAAAGTGTCAGATTTTGATACTGATTATAAAGCAGATTTAGATGATAAAGATGACGCAACAGCATTGTTGGAATCTAACATTCAAGAAATGGTTGATTTGCAGGATAAGCTTTATGCACAAAACCGTCATTCCGTTTTGATCATATTTCAGGCTATGGATGCTGCCGGAAAAGATGGAACCATCAAACATGTAACGTCAGGATTGAACCCTCAGGGTTGTGAAGTCTATAGCTTCAAGACCCCGACAGTTGCAGAGCTTGACCATGACTATCTTTGGCGAACATATAAGTGTATGCCTGAACGTGGAAGGCTTGGGATTTTTAATCGTTCCTATTATGAGGAGGTATTGGTAGTAAAAGTTCATCCTGAATATTTATTAGCTCAAAATCTTCCGGGTATAGAATCTTTAAATGATGTAAGTAAAGATTTCTGGGAAAAGCGTTATCGTCAGATCAATGATATGGAGAAGCACCTGAGTGAAAACGGATTAACGATTCTCAAGTTCTTTTTAAATGTATCAAAGAAAGAGCAAAAAAAGCGGTTTATGGAAAGGATAGAGGATCCATCAAAGAACTGGAAATTCTCAAGCGGTGATGTAAAGGAGCGCAGCTACTGGGATAGTTACATGAAAGCTTACGGTGATATGATCACAGCTACCTCAACTGATTATGCTCCCTGGTTTGTTATACCTGCTGACCGCAAGTGGTTTATGCGCTATGCAGTGAGCAATATCATTATCAATAGCTTTAAGAACTTAAAACCTGAATACCCGAGTTTACCTGATTCAGAAATTGCAGAGCTTCACGTCGCAAAGCAGATGCTACTTGATGAACAGGACTAACACAGTGAGTATTAAAATGAATAAGCAACTCCACCCATCAGGTTAAAACGATAGGAGGGGTAGTTGTTAAAGAGGAAATACCGAGTGTTAGTGATGTTATTGAAATTGATAAAGCCTGACAGGACTTTGGTATATCGGTACTCAATCCCAAGGCTTAAATCAGCAAAACCTTTTATATTATTAAAAGTGACTTCACCGGAATCGCCGGGGACCCTTGCATACTGTTTGCTTCTGGCGGCTACGTTTGCACGAACAACTATTTTATTCTGTATCTGGTACATGGCATCAATTCCAAATGTTAATACAGGCGTATGGTCTGCCTTAATAAGCGTATCAAGACTCCATGATTCAAATCCTAAAAAGGCTTTAAGCATAATATGCTCTGCGGTATGGTATTCAGCCTCAACGCGTCCTTTGATCACCTTGCCATCGTCGTGTACAAGCGTAAAACGGTTGTAGGGTACCTGTCTGTAATCATTTACAAAGAAAGCAGCATTTTTAACGAAGCTGGAACGCACAGTTGCACTTAAATCAATATTTGAACCGGCACGTGCCCGTACTCCGGCATAAAAGGTGAACTTTTCTCTGGTATATTCTAATGGAAGTACTGACTGTACAAACGGATTAACGTCACTCAACTCATCAAAACTCTGTCTGCTCAGATCACCGGTGAACCCTGCATGTACAATAAGAGCATCGTCAATAATACGCAACTGACCTTCAGCAAAAGGGAAGAGGTAAGCTTTTGAAACGGTATCAAGTTTGAAATTAATATTAAGTCCTGCTTTAAAGGTATATTCATTAAAACTGGTGCTGATAAATGGTTTCAGTGTGATAAGTGTGCTTTTCTGGCTTAACGTACTATCCTTATAACCTGTAAAAGAAAGGTCAGCAGTCATTCCCAGTTGCTGATGATCAGTAAAATCAAGTATTTCAAATTGCTTATCAGCTCCACCACTCAATAGGATGGAGGTTTCACGAGTGTTAAAAAGATCACTGATGCTCTTGAACTTCAAATCAGCGAAATGATTGATTTTATCCTTCTCTGAATAGTTAGATTTAATGCCGACACTACCATAAACCCTGGCAAACCGTTGTTTTAAATCGTCATTCGAATAGAAATATTCATTAGGGAAGGAGGTTTCATTAAATTCACTGGTCAAAAAACCATAGTGATGAACCACATTCCGGCAGAAGCCCAGATTAGCAGAAAGCGTGTGTTGGTCCAGAAACTTTTGTCCATACACATCAATCAGGTTAAGGCTATTATTAGCATTAGGATAGTCCTCAATTTTACCTGATGACGACAGATGCTTGATGTGTAACCCAAGCGCATACTCCTTCGATCTGAGAGAACTGGTGTATAGATCAAGAAAAGGAGTAGTGTAAGTGCCAAATCCCGCTTTAACATAGTTGTTATACAGCTTTTTTAAAGGCTCACCAATTAGCCTGACTGACGAAATGCTTTCAGGCTTAAGTGTGACCATCATTGGTGAAGGCTGATTGGAATAAGTCATTTCGGGTAGTTTAACATCTGTTTCACTATCCGGAGGGTCTAAGCTCATTTTATCAGCATCAGGAATTGTAGGCTCAAATGCTCCAATTACGGTAACTTCCTCATTGATGGTCTGCGCATTTGCAGTCATTGACCCTGCTATAATCCATGTGATAAAAGCCGGTGCAATAAATAAAGATATGAAAAATTTATTTGTGCTCATGTTGGTTAATGTCTTATTTAATGATTATTCCTTCCTCATCATCAATCTCGGTACTCTGCGGAGTCACCACCGTTTCCCTATCCTCAATTAGCTTTAATTTATCAGAAGCTATTTTCCTGAGGTCATCCCCTTCATAATTATCAATAATACTTTGTAATGTTTGTTTAGCCTGGAAGGTATTGTCGTGAACAACATAAATATCAGCCAGGAGTATAAACCCTTTTGCCAGCCAATACTGGTAGGAGGGATAATCGGATGAAAGTTTAAAGATATTATTTTCGGCAGTGGTATAGTCGTTCATATCAAATGCCAATTGTGCGAGATTAAATAAAGCTTCAGCACCCTGTTCTCCCTGTGAAAGCTTCATAGTTTCATTAAAGGAAGCTCTGGCTTGCTCAGGGCGTTGAAGAATAAGTGATGAACGACCGATCAATAAGTTTGCCTCAGCAGCAAGAATAGTTGGAATTTGATTTTGTGTGAGCACCCTTTGAGCATTTTGAACAGCCTGTGCATAATTGCCCACTTCATAATTGCAACGCATTTGCCCTACAACAGCTTCCAGCAGGTTAACCTTGTTTTCAGCATTTGCTTCAAGTTGTTGATACATGGTGAGTGCCCCGGCATAATCCTTCATTTTATACAATATTTCAGAACCTTTCAATGCGGCATTTTCAGTAAAATGGTTTTTAGGACGTGCCATTATCTGCTCATAACTGGTCAGCGCTTCAGCATATTTACCTGAACGGCTTTCGCAATCGGCTTTGTAATAATTGGCATTAAGCGAAAAGATTCCATTGGGGAACTTCTGCAGATAGGAGATAAATCCGGGTAAAGCTTTCTCGCAGTCACCGCTCATATACCGGCTTTCCACAGCAGTGAAGGTCAGTGAATCTTTTTCAACCTGGCTCACACTGGCAAAAGGAACATCGGAGGCAAAATCAACATACTCATCAACCTGATTCATGTCGACGTAAATATTTCGGATAACGGCTAAAGCCTCACGGGCAGCAGGGGTTGAGGGATAGTCAGCAACAACCTTCTTAAAAGTCTCAAGTGCCATCTGATCACGGTTGGTATTGTAATAGATCAGGCCACAGTTAAGCATTGCATCTCTGACCAGGCTACTCTTGGGGTAATCACTAATGACCTTTTGAAAAGCAGTCAAAGCTTCATTATTTTTCTTTAATGACAAGTACGTGCGTCCGATTTCAAACCTTGCATCGTCGCAGAAAGGTGATTTCGGATAGTCATTCAGCAGTTTCTGAAGGGAACTGATCTTTTGATTATGATCACCAAAGACTCCTGAAGCAACTGATCGTTGATACAAGGCGTAGTCAGCATCGGAAGCCCTGGAGTTAGCTACCTGCTCATAAATGCGGGCAGCTTCACTATATTGTTTCATCATAAAATAGCAATCGGCCATGCGCAGTTTTGCATCATTGAGCATACCCTGGTCTTTTGGTTTGCTGTTGATAAATGTGCTAAAAGCCTTTTGTGCCTGTGGGTATTCTTTAAGCTTAAAATGTGTAAATGCCAAATTGTAATAAGCTGCATTGTACATGGGATGGCCTTCGCCTACCTTGATAAAATCGTTATAATAGTTTTGTGCTACTTCATACTGACCAAGCCGGTAATAAGCCTCACCCTGCCAAAGAAGAGCTCCCCGGGTTGTTTTGGAATCAATACGATTTTCAAGTGATTTTTTAAACAGCCCGATTGACTCATAATATTTTTGATTGTTAAATAACTCAATGCCACGGAAATAAGTGATTTTTTGATAAATGCTGTTTTGTGTGGCATTCCTCTTCTTAATACTTTCAAGCGATGTTAAAGCATCAGCATAATTACGGGTAACCATGTATAGGTTTGCCATGTAGGTGTATGCTTCATCGCGCCTGGTAGAAGTAGGGTATTCAGTCAGGTATTGCTGTAAAGCCTTAATAGCTTCATTGTAAGGATTGTTTGACAACTCAACTGAAAGCTTGGCATAATTGAACAATGCATCTTCGGCAAGGAGAGATTTAACCGGGATTTTCCAGGCTGAGATAAATGCATTAGAGGCGAACTGCTTCTGATTGGTCTTAAGATAACTGTCACCCAAGTGATACCAAGCATTTTGTGCCAAAGAATCTTCTACAGTTGCTACTGATTGGAATTCAGGGATAGCTTTATTATAGTTACCGGTTGAATAATAGGCAAAACCGAGCATATAATGATCTTCACGGGTCATTTTGCTGCTGTTGGTTTTCTGATACTCTTCCATCAGGTCAATAGCTCCTTTATAATCCCCTTTGCGATACCTGACATCAGCAATCAGACGGAGCATTTCATTGGTTCGTTTGTTATGGGTGCCATTCAGGTATGGTTCTGCCATTTCAAGCATTTCATCATATCTGCCCTGAATGTAGTAAATTTGGATAATGTAATAAGGAACAACAGCTTTAAAGGTTTCATCGGATTTTAGTTTCTCGAAATCCCTTAAAGCAGTTTCATAATTTCCATTCTCATACATAATATGAGCATAGTAATAATTTGCCGGTCCGGTGTATTTGGTTTGCTTGTCTTTTACCTTTGAAAAATCATTGGCAGCTTTATCAAAGTCATCTTGTTTGAAGTAAGTATAACCGCGTTTGAAAGTAAACTCGGCACGTTCCTCCTGATCCATGTCGCCAGTTGAGACATGGCTATATGCTTCATTTGCATTATTGTAACTATTGTTTCTGAAATACAGATGGCCCAATTGCAACCAAACACGGTTAGTGCGTGTACTTTGTGGATGCCTGGCAAGGAATTGCTCAAGTAACGTAGCGGCATCACCATGTTGTAATTCTGCAGCAGAAGAGGAAATATAATAGTCCTTTTCAGCATCATATTCCTGTAACAGGTTATTTGCGCTCAGCAATCCTGAATATGCGATTCTGGCTGATGCATAATGAGCTTTGTTGAAAAGGTCATGTGCATCAGTAAGTGGCGAATTCTGATTGTTGGTTTGTTGAGCATTTAACCGTGTTCCCCAAAAGAAGGGCAGTACAATTAGAAAAATAATTACTGTTCTTTTCATGCTTATGGTAATTTACGAAAGGCTAAAATAAGACTATAAAAGTTTGCATCAACAATGAATTGTCCCGAATTATCAACAGGGAAATTCAACAATCAATGTTGAATGAACGGCATTGCTTACCGCTTATTATATGCAATAACGGCTGCAATCCATTCCAAACAGTAGGTGTACTGGTTAATAAGCAGATAATGAATCAGATGTGTGAAAATTTGACTGAGCAACATTTCCCGTCAGCAAAGGTTACCCTGACTATATATATTCCACGAGATAAACCTCCTATATTAACAACCGATTGATGATCACCAACGGAAGTTGCTGAACTGACTATGTTGCCATTAAGTGAAAAGATGCTGATTTCAACAGGATTATTAAGAGGTGTATTTACAATGAGTGATTGACCGTCGTTGTTTTGATAAACGAATAATTCCTTGTTCAGGCCGATATCAAATACAGAAACCTGGCTGTATTCAAGCCACAGGCTGTCAACCCACAGGGTGCTTCCTGCTGTTGCAACTCCAGTCAGCATGTTTGACGAAAAGAACATGATGTTCATAGTATCAGGGGTATCCCATGTGTAATATTCAATGGGTACATCAAATTCCTGCCAATCAGAAACATGTTCGCCAATTGTCAGATATCCTGCTGCCAGTGTGTCAGATCCGGTTCCGTTCCATTTTGTAAGGCCAATACCTAAAATACAGGAGTCACCCGTTGCAGGGGTGTACTTAAAATAGCCTTTTAAATGCTTGGGCTGTCCTGAAACCGGCACTCCGCCTGTTACGGTTCCTGATTGGGTAAGATAGTCGAGTGTAAGATTACCTAAAGTAAGCAATCCGGGCATTGTAACGGGCCCTACCAGAAAGATATTATGGGCAACAGAAGCGATTTTGGCACTTGAAGTACCGCTTACAGGGTTGGTCATGTCGCGGGTAACGCACACAAAATCAGTTCCAAGGATATTCTCATTAGATGAATCCCATGAATCAGGGTTACCGCCTGTCCAGTTTTCGAAATCAGCATTAGGAATCTGATTCTGAGCATTGCCGGTTTGAGCTGTAAAAAATATCAAGCATGATAGTATAAGGACTATTGAGTAAAGGTTTTTCATGGTTGGCCTTGTTTGAATATGTTATGCAAAGTTAATAATCGTTTTGAAATATTTCATAGTGCTTTAGCTGCACTACGGAATTTGTCGGGCGGTCTTTTTTTGTAGCTTTTTTTGATTCAGGTATCCTTTAACTATGCCGCAATTCCACATCAACTACAGACTAACTACACTCAATATGTGTAGTTGGTCTGTACTTGGTCTGTAGTTGAACCATACTTGGTCTATAGCTGGACTAATATCAGGAAGTATTCAGGACTATTTTATAAGGTATACCGTTGTGCATTTATTGATTATCCAAGGATTCATTCATTAGCTTTATCAAGCAGAATCTGAATAAATGGGAGTGTTCAAAAAAGTTTACTATTACTTTTTCATTTCCTGTTTCATTCCCTTTCACCGTCTCTTCGGGGATTCATTCATCAAGATGTATAAAGCAGAGTCTGAATAAATGGGCGTGTTCAATAAAGTTTACCATTACTTGCCCATTCCCTGTTTTATTTCCCTACATCGGTATTTATAAAGGTGATTATGAGAGTATTAGGCGGAATGGAAGAGAAAGGATAAAAGTACAGAAATAAAAAAAGGAAGGAAACTTTCTTTCAAGAGCTTCCTTCCAATAAAGAAAAACGGTACCGTTCAATGCTGTAAGCGGAGTTCTGTTCCGGATTAAAAACCCGGCTCCTGTCATTTATCTAGTCCCGGCATTGCTACCGGGCTCAAACGACCTACCCCCCTGAAAGAGCGGGCAGCTCCCGGTTCCGCGAAAGCGAAACCCTTCAGGTATATTTGGTCTTTCAATCCATAAGGTTTACCCGTGCAACTTGTCGCCAAACTACACCGTGGGCTCTTACCCCACATTTTCACCCTTACCGTTGAAGCCTAAACTTCACTTAGGCGGTTATTTTCTGTGGCACTAGCTGTTTTCGCCGGTTGCGAAACCTTCCCGTTAGGAAGTATGGCGCCCTCTATTGCCCCGACTTTCCTCTTGGAGGTTTAACCCTCCAAGCGACAGAACACATTGATTTTCCGTTTTTCAAATAACTTATATACTGCAAAGATACTACAATTATCGCACCAAACTGATGTGACTTGTCTTGAGCAACATATCAGGGTGAATGCTTTGGAAGTAGAGAGATGAAAAGAAGTGAAACATTGCCTTGAGCAGCATATCAGGGAGAAAGGCTGAAATGCATTGCTCTTATAAAAAGTTATTGCTGTCCGGTAAAAACGAAAAAACATAAAATAACGGTTCAGATTGCCCGCAAATTGGTAATCCGAATTATCTTTTTGAAAAGCAAGCCCCTCTAATCAAAAGAGACGATTCTGGAGGTGAAGAATTAAACTGATTGATGATTTGTAGCCATGCCCTTTCTGAAAAGCAGTCAGAACTCAGCAATCAGCAGTCAGCAATCAGCAGTCAGCACTCAGCACCAAGAACCAAGAACTCGCCACTCATCGCTCCCTACTCAGCACTCACTACTCATCACTTGTCACTCGCCACTCCCTACCCTTTGGCTGTTCGATACGGTAAATATCATCACTTTCCCTTCAGCTCTCTTGAAGGTGATGAAAGTATACAACTTTTTCCCCACTGCTTCGACAGGTAAATCCAACTAGATGGTTCCATCCCGACGGGTGGCAGTATGAGTGTTTACGTGACTGTATGCTTCATCAGTGGTGGCAACTGTCAACATGACTGGTTTCTCCTTTTCTTGCAATGGTCCTTGTTTTCTGTATTAAGTGTAATAATATACATCAAATATCGTGCCAATGCGTACTCAATTAGGATTAAATACGAGCATCAGACGCATTTATGCGTATATAGTCCGTGTTAAGTCCGTGTTTAATCCGTGTTAAGTTCTTATTTAGTCCGTGTTTAATCCG
>JBAXYX010000060.1:0-13170 GCA_041670625.1 Lentimicrobiaceae bacterium
AAACAGAAGAGGTTGCATGTACAGATGTACATATAACCTCTTCTGTTTTTGTAGTATGAAGATTGGAATGCTCCCTTAACTATTCATTTCAATAATTTTAAGGATTACCTGTGTGGCTTTTACCATTGATTCAAGAGGGACAAATTCATATTTACCATGGAAGTTGTGCCCACCGGCAAAGATATTAGGGCAGGGGAGTTCCATGAAACTGAGTCTGGCGCCATCCGTACCACCACGAATAGGGCGGATTTGAGGCACAATATCCAGGGCTTCCATAGCCTGTTTTACGGTTTCAACAACATGATAAACGGGTTCAACCTGTTCACGCATATTGTAATACTGATCCTTTAGCTCCAGTGTGAAAGCATCATTACCGTATCGTTCATTCATAAAGTCAACGCATCTCTGCATGACTCTTTTCTTGTCCTCAAAGAGCTCACGGTTGTGGTCGCGGATAATGTATTGGATAAAGGATTTTTCAACTGAGCCTTCCATCTTTACAAGGTGGAAGAAACCTTCATAATCCTGAGTGAACTCAGGCCGTTCGAATACCGGTAACAGGGCATTCAGCTCCATAGCCATGAGCAGGGCATTCTGCATCTTTGCTTTGGCGTAGCCCGGGTGAATGTTCTTACCCTGGATATTGATCTTGGCACTGGCGGCATTGAAGTTCTCATATTCCAGTTCGCCTACTTCACCTCCATCCATGGTATAAGCCCAGTCAGCCCCAAACTTACTCACGTTGAAATGATCAACACCACGGCCAATCTCTTCATCGGGAGTAAAGCCTATTTTGATAGTTCCATGCTTGATTTCAGGATGCCTGGTAAGATAATCAACAGCAGTCATGATTTCAGTAACACCCCCTTTATCGTCAGCGCCCAAAAGGGTAGTGCCATCAGTTACAATGAGTGTTTGTCCTGCATACTGTTTCATTTCAGGGAAGTCACGGGGTGAAAGCAGGAGGTTCAGCTTATCATTGAGCACGATATCCTTGCCATCATAGTTCTCAACGAATCTTGGTTTAATGTCATTACCCGGCATATCCGGACTCGTATCCACATGAGCAATAAAGCCAATTACAGGTGCACTTTTGCCGTTATTTGCCGGTAAAGTGGCCATTACATATCCATTATCATCCATATTGGCGTCTGTAAGTCCCATTGCCTGAAGTTCATCAACCAATATCTGCAGCAATACCAGTTGTTTTGTTGTGCTTGGGCAGGTATCCGAGTTCTCGTCACTCTGAGTGTCGATGCTGATATACCTTAAAAAACGATTCTTAATTTCCTCTTTCATGATCTATGAATTATTTCTAATTGTAAATTTTATAAACGGACCGTTTAACAGCCTGTCGTAAAGCATTTAGTGTTTAGTAATCAACACCTGATATTATTCTTCCTTTTTGGCTCTCATAATTTCCCAGATCATATAACCGCAAAGCACCATAAACATACCTAAAGCAAGAATTTCAGCAGGATGGCTGGCGAACCAGGTTCTATTGACGAAGTTAATATTGAAGAATCTGAGACCGGCGCTTAAAACACCCATTAAAGCACCACCGGCAATAAAACCTGATGCTATTAAAGTACCGCGTTCATGGCGTACTTGGTTTAATGCAGCGTCTTTAGAACGAGTACTGACAAACCATGCGATAATACCACCAACCAGTAAGGGGGTATTAAGTTCAAGCGGAATAAACATACCTAAAGAGAAAGCGAGTGCAGGCACCCCGATCATAGTAAGGATAAGCGATAGTAAAGCGCCACCTGCATAAAGCAACCAGGGAGCTGCTTTGCCTGACATCATCGGTTCAATTACGGCAGCCATAGCGTTAGCCTGAGGAGCAGCAAGTGCATCAGGACCGCTAAATCCGTACGTCTTGTTGAGTATCATGATCACACCACCAACCGTAGCAGCCGATACTAAAGTACCCAGGAATTTCCATGTTTCCTGTTTGTGGGGGGAGCTGCCAAGCCAGTAACCTATTTTAAGGTCAGTGATAAAACCTCCCGCCATAGATAATGCAGTGCAAACTACCCCACCAATAATGAGTGCAGCTACCATACCTGCAGTACCTGATAAACCGGCTGAAACCAATACCAGTGAAGTAATAATAAGGGTCATAAGTGTCATTCCGGATACCGGATTAGTACCTACAATGGCGATAGCATTTGCAGCTACGGTTGTAAACAGGAAGGCAATAATCATCACTATGCCAAGGGCAATAAGGGCCTGGGTAAGGTTATGAATAACCCCCAGCCAAAAGAAGATGAATATGATGATAGTAGTAGCCAATATACCAATGGCAATGATTTTCATCGGAAGGTCACGCTGTGTACGTTTGGTTTCAGCGCTGAGTTTTTGTTTTCCTGACAGTTCATGAACGGCAAGGCCGAAAGCATCCTTAATGATTTTACTGGAGCGGATGATACCAATTACACCGGCCATTGCAATACCACCAATACCTACCTGGCGGATATAATTCCTGAAAATCTCTTCGGCCGACATGTCGCTAAGCATGGCAGTAATATTTGCCCCAACAGCAATGGTTTGTCCGTCAGCAAAGTATGAAACAACAGGTATCAGCACATACCAGGCAACAAATGATCCGGCACATATAATGGCAGCATATTTAAGTCCGACAATATAGCCTAGTCCCATTACAGCAGCGCCAACATTCATTTTGAAGACGATTTTAAACTTATCGGCTACCATTTCACCAATAGGTAATACCCTGGTAGTGAAAACTTCACTCCACCAACCAAAGGTGGCAATGATAAAATCATAAAGGCCTCCGATTAAGCCGGCAACCAATAACAAACGTGCCTGGTTACCTCCTTTTTCACCTGAAACAAGCACTTCAGTGGTAGCTGTTGCTTCAGGGAATGGATATTTCCCGTGCATTTCAGAAACAAAATACTTACGAAAAGGGATCAGGAACAGGATGCCCAAACAGCCCCCTAATAAGGAGGAAAGAAATACCTGGTAAAAGTATGCATCCAATTTTAAAATGTACAATGCCGGTAAGGTGAAAATAGCCCCGGCCACGATAACTCCTGAACTGGCGCCTATAGATTGGATAATGACATTCTCACCCAATGCGTTTTTACGTTTACTCGCTGTTGATAGTCCAACCGCAATGATTGCAATTGGAATAGCTGCCTCAAACACCTGTCCTATCTTAAGTCCCAGGTATGCTGCTGCAGCTGAAAATATTACAGCCATCAACAGACCGGTTAATACCGAACGAAGATTTACCTCGGGGTATGTTTTCTTAGGTGACATGATCGGGGTATACTCTTCACCCGGTTTAAGCTCTTTGTAAGCGTTTTCGGGAAGCCCTTTAAGGTCTTGATTCTTATCTTCCATAAGCCATTAGTTTTTGATTGTTCAGGGCAAATGTATAAAAAAAGAGTTATGAGTTGTAAATAGTTGTAAGTTCAACAAATAGTAAGAAGCGTAAAAAAATCTAATTATCTGACAAATAGACTGCTTTTAAGAGAATTCGTAATCTTTAAATCTTTAATTTTGTATGTTTGCTATTTGTTTCCTGATGGCTTTGAACATGTCAGACGTTAAGAGATACTGAATATCTACCTTCTTATTGACAGTAATGATGAAAAAACGATTACTCCTATTTGGATTCTTAATAATAACTACTTGCTGTTTCTCCCAAAAAGAAGCATATAATTGGTATTTTGGAGAAAGAGCGGCTGTGGATTTCAATACCGGCACACCAGTTTCAGTTAACGGTAATGCAATGAGTGCCAGACAGGGGTGTACTACATTATCCGATAAAAATGGTAATTTACTTTTTTATAGTAATGGTGAGCGGGTGTGGAACAGTCAAAACATGGTGATGGGAAATGGAGAGGGCTTATTTGGTTCCGCACTGTTAAGCCAGCCTGCTATTGCTTTTGAAGTACCCGGTAACCCTGGCTCATACTATCTGATTACAATAGGTAATTCACAACATCCGGGATGCTATTATTCAATTATTAATATGAGCCTTAATGGTGGAAAGGGAGATGTTTTATATAACAAAAAGAATGTATTTATTCCTGGTACTGAAGATGCCAGAAATGTAGTTATGGCATTTGAACATGCTAATCATAAAGCATATTGGTTGATTTTAAGATCAGTAGTAAGGGAGAATAAACTATTATCCTATTTATTTGATGGAAACGGGGTTAATAGTGATCCTGTTATCTCAACAACTCTCAAATCGAATCGGGAATCTTTTACAGATTGTATATCCAAGATTTCTCCTGATGGGAAATACTTTTGCTATACTGCGAATGATGGGAATACTGTAGACCCCAGAATGTATGAACTCTACACTTTTAATAATCTAAATGGCAAACTTTCCGGTCTCTTTAACTTTGCTGCTTATCAAGACCAGGATTACAAGTGTTACGGAATTGAATTTTCACCTGACTCCAAGCGCCTTTATACTTCCATTATTACAGGAGCTGCTCCTACATATACTCAGGGAATAGTGCAGTTTACCCTGGGCACAAACCCAAACCAGGATAGCTTTGAAAAATCAGGTATTGTGGTTTATCATGAAAATATAGCTAATGAGTATTGTAACCTGCAATTAGGACCTGATGGTAAAATTTATGTTGCTAATAACAACGCAAAGAATAGTAAGTTTTTATCACTTATAAAGTACCCAACTATAAGTGGATCAAATTGTGAATTCCAAAAAGATACTATTAAGCTTATGGGTGGGAGTAGTACATTTGGATTGCCAATATTTGCCCCTTCATATCTATCAAGGTTCTATTGGAAAGGAAACTGTTTTGGTGATACAACTTATTTCACTTCAAGGGTCCTGCCTTCAAGCGGTTCTATCCATTGGAACTTCGGTGATCCGGCAAGTGGAACAAATAATGAAAGTAGTGACAAGAACCCGAGTCACATATTTACAGCACCGGCTACATATATTGTGACTGCTACTCTGGGATTTGGTCATGGGGCGGTTGAAGAAATTACCAGAGAAGTGACTATAGCTGCCTATCCTTCAGTTGGCTTGGGTGAGGATTTCTCAGTATGCCCGGGTGAATCAGCAATATTATCTCCAGGGCTTGTTATTGGTATTGATTTATTATGGAATAACGGTGAAACATCAAATTCTATTACAGTGCAACCTCCGGGAGAATATTGGATCAGAGGTGAAAACAGGTATGGTTGCATTAGCCATGATACTATTCAGGTAACGAACTATGCACCGCCGACTGTGGATGATACGAACCTTCAGTATATTCTGACCTCTTGCGGAGGAAGCAACGGAGCTATAAGTGGTTTGGTTGTTAATGGTGCCGGTTCACCTATATATTCCTGGAAGGATGCGAGTGGTGCGACAATTGGCAACACATTGAATATAGCCGGATTGGCTCCCGGAAGTTATGATTTGTGGATACAGGACGGACATGGTTGTATAACTTTTTTAAAACAATACCAGGTGGCTGATGCAGGGAATGACCTTATTGAAGATGCCTACCCTACACCTGCCTATTGTGGTGCTTTGAATGGTGAAATTTTTATAACGCCCAAAAGCTTATTTTTAAATAAGGTCGAGTATTCTATTGATGGAGTCAATTGGTCTTTAAGTGGTCATTTCATCGGGCTGGCGCCCACTACTTATTATGCACAGGTACGGGTAAAGGATAATCCCGGTTGTGTTGCAGCATTTGCCGGGAATCCTCTTACAGTACAAGCATTTAATGCCCCGGTCATTGATTCAGTACCGACTCATCCTGAAATTGATAATAATTCAAATGGTTCTGTTGAGATATTCGCTCAGGGTACTGGATTTACATATACGCTTACCGGGCTTGCTCCACAATCCTCTCCTATATTCTCATCACTGGTAGCAGGGACCTATACATACACTGTGACGGATGAAAACGGTTGCTCTTTTCAGGGTTCAGTAACTGTTGGCCATATATCATCAGTTAATATCACTGCCCTCGCGGGTAATGATCAGGTATGCAGAGGGGAGATGGCAAATGTGCCTATTACGATGAATAACTTTACAGGAGTTAAGGCATTTAGAATTGTTTTGAACTATGACCCTGCCAATGTGGAATGTCAGAATTATTATACAAATGTTCATCCCTCTATTGAAGCAAACCTTAACTTTTCAGTGGATCCTTTAGCAGGAGAAATAGTGATTTCATGGAACAGCAATACCCCGGTAACATTAAATGGTACGATTACATTACTCGAGTTGGTGTTTTCAACTATACAGCCGGGAAGCATAGATATTGTCTGGGATTCCAATAGTTCAGAAAGCTGGTTTACCGGTGAAGGAGGGACGGTAATGAATCCAACCTATTCCCCCGGGCAGGTAATAGTGAATAGTGCACCCACCGTTTATTTTAATAATTCTTTCCAGCAGATCTGTATCGGATCACCCGTTACGATAACTGCGACCGTTAATCCTACGGGGAATTACAACTTCATGTGGGTGTTACCTAATGGTGGATCTTCTATAGGGCCTCAGGTGGTCATACCTTATGCCAATGCCGGTGATGCTGGTCAATACCAACTGATAGTGAATGACATTTCCAGTTGTTCAGCCACTGCTTTCATGAACCTGTCCGTCATTCCTTTGCCAAATGCCGGTTTCCCTCCACCACCTGACGATACCCTGTATTTTAATTCAGGCGAACAATACCTGATAGAGGCCAACCCAAACTATATGAATTATTTGTGGAGTACAGGTGAAACAGGCTCTTCTATATGGGTTACAGAACCGGGTACCTATTCAGTTTATATTACGGATGCTGCAGGTTGTGCTAATACATCGTATGTTACTCTGGATGATATACTAAACAAACCATTTTACTTCAGGATACCTAATTCGTTTACGCCTGAAAGGGATGGATTAAATGATTATTTTAAACCGGTAACTGATTTTGAACAAATTACTTTTTACAGTTTGAAAGTATTCAGCAGGTGGGGTCAACTTGTTTTCCATACCAATACGCTGAATGAAGGATGGGATGGGTTGAATAATGGAAGTCATGCCCCACGGGGTACATACATTTATGAACTGATTTACAGTAAACAGGGTAAACGACCCGTACGTCAAAGGGGGACCGTTTATTTAATGCAATAGTCGGCCATATTCTCATTACGGTTTCTGGTGTATGTTATTTCCTGCCGAAGTCGGCGTATGATTCACCCCAGGCTTTAGTATTCCATTTGATAACCGGGTTATCATAGGAGTTATGTTTTAACCAGTATTCAGCTCTTTCAATCAGGTTAAAAAGTTCACGGTTGATTTCATTTCTGACAAGTTTAGTATTGGTCTTCTTGTCTTTTACCCATTTTATAGCTGTGTTTGAGTCACTATAAACAGGAATGGACAACCCACGTAATTTCAGGTAACCTAAGCCATGAACAATAGCAAGGAATTCACCAATATTGACTGTTCCTTCAGGGTAAGGCCCATTATGGAATATGCGATTTCGTGTTGTGTTGTCCACTCCCTGATATTCCATAACGCCCGGGTTGCCTGAGCAAGCTGCATCTACACAAATACTGGGCAAGACAGGATCACCGGCAGGAGTATGCAATTGAGCACTTTTAGTACGTGAAAAAGGAGGAGCACCTGCAGCAAAGGCTTTGATTGCTTCACTTTCAGTATCAAACGATTTATACCGGGCTGCATCAAAACCTTTAACCTGTTCTTCACATTTAGCCCAGCTTTTAAAGATTCCGGTTTCCCTACCCTTCCATACCACGTAATACTTCTGCTTACCCATACCTGTTTTGAATTTTATCATGCAAAAATACGAACTGAATGAAGCAGTTTAGTATTTTTGTAAATAAACTTGATATACTATGCGCCGCTTTTTTCTTTATTCGCTGATGATATTTTCACTCACTTTGGTTTCCTGCCAAAAAAGGAACGTGTACCGTGAGTTTCATAAGTTTAATAATTACACCTGGGGGCGCTTTGATAAAGTGACTTTTAATATCCCCATTGACCAGGCAGACTTCAATGCCGACATAATTCTTTCAGTCCGCCATTTAGGCGAATATCCTTATAAGGAATTACCTGTAAATATAATAATGACAACCCCGTCGGGCGAAGAAAGAATTATGGAGAAGACCATTAAGATCAGGGATGAGAACAACGAATTCATTGGCAGTGTGGCGGGCAATTTGTATGATATTGATGAAATCCTTTGGAATGATTTCAATTTCAACCGACAAGGCACCTATACTATTGAATTTGAAAACCTGATACCCAAAATAGGGATTCCGGCAATAGATGATATAGGTTTGACGGTGCGCAAATCAAAACGCTAAAAAGGGAGTTTTACAGGCTGATTTCGCCATTCAAATACGATGAGCGCGATAAGCCTGAAGTATTCTATGGGTAGTTTCTTTGTCTTTCATCAATTGATCATGAAGCATATCGAGATTACCAAACTTCTGTTCTTCCCTGATTTGCTGAATAAGCTGTATAGACAGGTATTCATAATAAATATCCTGATTAAAATTGAAGATATTGGTTTCAATAGTCAACTGATGATCATTGATGGTAGGCCGTAATCCGATGTTGGTCATCCCATCATACAACTTATTATTAAAGCTAACGATTGTGGCGTATACCCCCATAGCCGGAATAAGCTTATGGGTATCTTCCAGTAACAGGTTAGCAGTGGGGAAACCTATCTTTTTACCTATCTGATTGCCCCTGATTACCTGCCCTGATATCATATATGGTTGCGTGAGTAATTCATTGGCCCGGCTAACATCACCTTGCATCAACAACGATCTTATGACTGTGGAACTTACTTTCTGGCTTCCTACATCTAATGCAGGAATATTGAGTACTTTAAATCCATACTTTTTACCTGAAGCTTCCAATTGTTGCACATCACCTGAACGGTTACGTCCAAAGCCGTGATCATAACCAATCACGACTACTGATGGGTTTAGGAAATTTACAATAAAGCTGATAAATTCATCAGCTTTCATATCAGCAAATTCAGTAGTAAAAGGCAATTCAACGAGATGAGTAATACCCAGACTCTTGATAATTTCCCTTTTTTCATTGCGTGTATTGAGCAAGGAAACTTCCTGGCCTAAGACAATACGCGGATGCGGATGGAAAGTTACCACTACACTATCCGAACCATTAGCCAGCGCTGTTGATACGACTTGTTTAAGTATAACACGATGCCCTGCATGAACACCATCGAACGTACCGACAGTAATTACAGGGCTTTTCAGATTAGCAGGTTTAAAATTATCGGTTATTATTTCCACGAAGGGTTCAAGCTTTAATGAATTCTTTTTCAACCATCAATGCGGCAATCTGTACGGCATTAGTTGCAGCTCCTTTACGTAAATTATCAGCTACAATCCACATATTCAATCCATTCTCAATAGACTCATCCCTGCGTATTCTGCCAACAAACACTTCATCACATCCCTCAGCATATTTGGGCATCGGATAAACCGCCCTGTCAATATCATCCTGTAAAATGACACCCGGGCTTGATGAAAGTATATCAAAAATATCTTCAATATCATAAGGTTTGATGAACTCAAGGTTAACAGATTCTGAGTGTCCGCCTGTTACCGGTACACGAGCAACAGTGGCTGTAATAGCCAGTGAATTGGTATCAAGTATTTTATGGGATTCCTCTACTAATTTAATTTCTTCAGTACTGTAACCGCTGGCTGTAAATGTTCCGCCATGAGGGAAAACGTTCAAATCAATCGGATGAGGATATACTTTAATGCCACTTATCCCCTGGCGTTCATCCATCAGTTGCCTGACTCCTTTGGCACCGGTACCTGTAACACTTTGATATGTGGAAATGACCATTCGTTTTATCTGGTATTTTTGATGCAAAGGGGCAATGGTAATCACTAATTGAATAGTACTGCAATTGGGATTAGCAATCAATTTATGTGAAGACCGGATAACATGTCCATTTACTTCAGGAACAATGAGCGGAATGTCTTCATTCATTCGCCAGGCTGATGAATTATCAATAACTATGCAGCCTTTTTTTACAAATTGAGGAGCATATTCAAGTGATATGTCTGAACCTGCAGAGAATAGTGCGATATCAGGTTTCTGGTTTAGACCATCCTGCATACTGCAAACTTTGAAATTGTTATTATTGAAACTAATATCTCTGCCTATGGACTTTTCAGAAGCAATTGGTATAATCTCATCAATCAGAGATATAGGGATATATTTTCCTTCATTTAAAACCTTTACCATCATGCTACCAACAAGCCCGGTAGCTCCAACAACTGCAATTTTCATTGATGAGATATTTTTAGAGTATTGACTATCAGTATGCTTTGCTTAATTTGTCGCTATTTAACAGTCGCTTTTTTTAGTGCTGTAAAAGTAAATATAAACACGTTCTGTTCGCAACATGATTTTAGTGCATTATGACCGTATTAAAATTTAGTACCTTTAACAATTAATACTTCCAGGTAAATGCGAAAGTTCCTTCTGATTATTCTTTTAATGCCTGCTATTACTTCAGCTCAGATTATGGATGATTTTACAGATGGTAACTTCAATCAGGCACCTGTTTGGCAGGGCCATGAAAGTGACTTTATCATAAATAAACAAAAGCAACTTCAGTTATATGCAACAGAGCAAGGCCTGTCATGTTTGATGACTCCCCTGAATTTTAATGAACTTTATGAATGGAATTTTTGGGTGAAGCTTGCCTTTAGCCCGTCGGACAATAACCAGGCATCTATTTTCCTGGTTTCGGATAGTGAAGATTTATCTGCTTCATGCAATGGTTATTTTATCAAATTGGGTGAAACGGGTTCGGAGGATGCCATTGAGTTATACCGGCAGTACGGAAACTCCACTGTATTAGTGGCCCGTGGAATAAATGGATTATTAAAAGATGCATTTTCAGTAAGAATAAAAGTTACCCGCGATGATGGCCATTGGGAGATTTGGGCTGATTCAACAGGCGGTAAAGACTTCAGGCTTCAGGCAGCAGGTGATGAGGAGTACTGGCAAACATACTCCTGGTTTGGCATTCAATGTAAATACACTTCCAGTAATGCTACTAAATTTTATTTCGATGATATTTATGCCGGGGTACTGCAAGTGGATCATACTGCACCCATTTTACTGGATGCCATGGCTACAAGTGCCTCTAATTTAACCCTTTCATTTAGTGAGCCTATGCAGGATATTGCAGCTTCACAGGCATCTAATTACCAGGTTGACAATGACTTTGGCTCTCCATTGGCAGCGGGTTGTGACCCTTTTGACAAATCACGGGTGCACCTGCTCTTTACCGATGAGTTTATAGAAGGGAAAAACTATCAACTCACGGCTACCAACCTGAAGGATATGGCCGGGAACCCAATGCCCCCTTCTACTGTTGCTTTTTCATACCATTTAGCAGGAGCTTTTAGTGTGGTGATTAATGAAATAATGGTTGATCCTGATCCCACGGTTGCCCTGCCAGGCAGTGAGTATGTGGAATTATTGAACTGTAATGATGAACCTGTAGATTTGACTGAATGGCAATTAACTATTGGAGGGACCGGTAAAACACTTCCGCAAATAATTATCCCGCCACATGGATATCATATTCTAACAGGTACTGGCAATGATTCAGCATTAAGTGTTTATGGCCCTGCAACTGCAATTACAGGACTTTCCCTGCTTAATGAGGGGAATACTATAACCATCAGAAACCGGGATGGTGCAGTAATACATTCTGTAACTTATAGTGATGCCTGGTATAATAATGCATTTAAGGAGGCAGGAGGCTGGTCGCTTGAGCAAATAGATCCTGCTAATCCATGTGGACAATCGGACAACTGGAAGGTTTCATCAGACCCATCGGGAGGGACCCCCGGCAGTATAAATTCAGTTTATTCTTCAAACCCCGATAGTTTAAGCCCATTTATTGAATACCTGGCAGTTGAGGGTGACTCCATAGTACGGATACATTTTAGTGAAGTGATGGATAGTACCGGTTTGTCAGATCCTGCCACTTACTTTGCTGACCAGGGAATGGGCAATCCTGTTAAGGTTGCTTTGTCAGCTCCCGGGTATCATTCTGTTTCCCTTTATTTTGACAAACACTTTTTAGCGGATGTTATTTATCGGCTCACTTTGAAAGGAATCATTAGAGATTGCTGTGGCAATACCATACAAAAAGATATTTATTCCAATTTTGCTCTTCCTTATCCTGTTAATCCGCAGGATCTGGTTATCAATGAACTGCTTAATAATCCACGAGCTACAGGAACAGAGTTTGTTGAATTATTCAACAGATCAAATCATGTTGTTTCATTTAGTAACCTGCGTTTGGCATGTCGGGATGCAACCACCGGCGACATTAAAACACCCTGTATTATTAATGCCGATGGCAGATTGATGTTCCCGGGTGACTATATGGTACTGACAAAAGATCCTTTGTTGGTAAAAGCTGACTACTTTACAGAGAACCCGGGAGCCTTTAACGTTATGCCATCTTTCCCAAGTTTTGCCAACGCTATGGGTACTGTAGTCTTATGTACAGTGGAAGGAACGATCATTGATGAATTTCCTTACAATGAAGACCTCCATTTTGCATTATTGAATTCAACTAAGGGGGTATCGCTTGAAAGGGTTGACTATAACAGGCCGGCCACCGAAGCAGGTAATTGGCATTCGGCAGCTCAGAATGTCGGGTTTGCCACTCCGGGCTATCGTAACTCACAGTTTATGCATGTTGGCGACAGTGATGATGAGGTTGCTATTGAGCCCCAAACTTTTTCACCCGATAATGACGGGTTTAATGACCAGTTGTTTATTATCTGCAAATTTACTGAACCCGGTTATGTAGTAACTATCAGGATATATGATAGTGAAGGCAGGCTTGTAAAACTTATTTCAGGAAATCAGTTGGCAGGAGCTGAAAATATATTCACCTGGGATGGAACCACTGAAACAGATGATAAAGCCCCTGTTGGTATTTATATAGTTTACACGGAAGCATTTAGTTTGTCAGTTAAAATGAAACAGTTTAAACATATAGCTGTACTTGCCGGGAAATAGGAATCAATTATTCATTCCATTGGTCAGTCATTTCAAATTGATTCAACCTACTTGCAGAGAAAAAGGAATAGGGTTATTCGTTTTTTGATGTG
>JBAXYX010000061.1:0-12911 GCA_041670625.1 Lentimicrobiaceae bacterium
ATATCAGAATGAAGGGTGGATAAATGCACAGGTCCTGAAATCAGGGTAACTTTAGCTCCACGGGCAGCTGCTTCTTCAGCAATTGCATAGCCCATTTTGCCTGATGAATAATTGCCAATATAGCGCACAGGATCAATAAGCTCATAGGTAGGCCCGGCTGTAATCAGGACATTTTTACCTTGCAGATCTTTTTTTTTTGAAAAATGATCTATGATTAACTGAAGAATAATTTCAGGTTCTTCCAATCGGCCGGCTCCACATAATCCACTGGCCAATTCTCCTGTTTGGGGGGCAATCAATCGGTTACCAAATGATTGTAAGGTTTCAATGTTACGCTGGGTGGCAGGATGATTGAACATATCCAAATCCATAGCAGGAGCAAAGAATACCGGGCATTTAGCAGCCAGGCAGGTAGTTGTTAACAGGTTATCAGCGATACCTCCGGCCATTTTAGCCAAAGTGTTTGCCGAAGCAGGAGCTACCAGGAACAAGTCAGCCCATCGGCCCCAATCGACATGGCTATGCCAACTGCCATCCACTTTATCATACGGTTCTATCAAAACAGGCTGTTGTGATAGTGTAGATAAAGTTAATGGAGTAACAAAATCAGTGGCACAAGGAGTCATCACTACCTTTACCTCAGCACCTTCTTTTTTCAGTAACCTGATAAGAAAAGGAATTTTATAAGCAGCAATGCTTCCTGAAATACCGACTAATATTTTTTTCCCTTTAAGCATAAGAGCTTAGAATTGTACATCCAAAGCTTCCTTAATCGGGTTGCGATAGTAAATCTGGCCCTGTAGGAATTCCTGAATCGCAATTAAGGTAGGTTTAGGCAAATTTTCATAAAACTTGGCTATCTCAATTTGTTCACGGTTTTCAAATACTTCCTCCAGATTATCATTTGGAACAGCGAATTCCGAGATCTTTGAATTGAGTTCTTCTTTAAGTTCAACAGATATCTGGTTTGCTCTTTTTGAAAGAATGGCAACACTTTCATAAATGTTATTTGTAGGTTCCATCAACTGGTTTACATTCCGTGTTATAGCCAGTGTATCGCTTTTGACTCTTTTGTGATCCATATATTTATTGTATATTTACAGATTTAATAATTCCTTTTCAGCACTCTTCTTTAGTTGCAATGCTTCCTTCAGATATTCTGACTGCGGATAATTGGCTAAGAAGTTATCAAGAGCATCAGTTGATAACTGATAGCGTTCCTGTTTCTTATTTTCAAAACTCTTTGATGCGTAATAATAATATGCCTTTGCAATATGAAACATAGCTTCTTCACGATACTTGGTGTCAGGGTAATCCTTGATCAGATTTTGAAAGTTGATGATGGCAGCTTTGTAATCTTCCATCTTAAAATAAAGTCGGGCAATATCCATTGCCTTGGTTTCAAGTTTCATACGCAACTCGTCAATAAGTTCATTTGCCTTAGCAACTCGTGAACTGCCCGGATACTGATTGATAAACAATTGAAGTCCTTTTATGGCATCAAGGGTAACTGCCTGGTCCAGACTTGAAGGAGGTGAATCAATATAATTGCAATAAGCCGATAAAAAGGCCGCTTCTTCAGCATTCTTACTGTTGGGATAATTGGCAGCAAATTGCTTGAAATAATAACTGGCTAATATATAATCTCTTGACTCGTAATTAGCATAAGCGTAATAGTAAGCCAGTTTTTCAGCCTTGTCCGTTCCTTTATAAAAGGGTTGTAGTTGATCAAATAACTGAATGGCCCTGTAATAATCCCTATCCTCGAAATACTTAATGGCAGTTTCATATTTCTTTTCATTATCTGTGCTCTTGAGAAGCTTCTGATACTTGCTGCAAGAGCTAAGTATTAAAGACAAGGCGATAAGGGGCAGTAGTTTTTTGATCATGGTGCAAAATTAAACATATAAAGTGTACACCAAACGAATAATCTTCATAAATAATATAGTTTAAGGGCACTAAGTTAACATTTTTTAATAAACAAGCTGTTATGTTCTCTTATTTTTCATCCCTGTTTAAGCATTCCTTCTACGATTAATTTATTTAGATTTGCACAAAATCTAAACTAACAACATTAAAATTCTATATCGTGGACATTTTTGAAAAAAGGGTAACAAATCTTGGTCCTTTGGGCATGTATGCCAAGCAGGCGGATGGCTATTTCATGTTTCCAAAACTGGAAGGAGATATTTCTAATCACATGATGTTTAAAGGCAAAGAAATGCTTGTGTGGAGCCTTAATAACTATCTAGGCTTAGCTAATCATCCTGAAGTTCGTGAAGCTGATGCTAAAGCTGCTAAAGAATGGGGACTTGCATATCCTATGGGTGCCCGGATGATGTCAGGTCAAACAAAATATCATGAACAACTGGAACGTGAACTCGCTGATTTCGTTCACAAAGAAGATGCCTTCCTGCTCAATTTTGGTTACCAGGGAATGATATCTATTATTGACTCATTGGTTGACCGTAATGATGTAATTGTTTATGATGCTGAAGCTCACGCTTGCATTATTGACGGTTGCCGCCTTCATATGGGTAAAAGATTCGTGTACCCTCACAACAATATGGAAGGACTAAGGAAACAACTTGAGCATGCTACAAAGGTGACAAACGAAACCGGTGGCGGCATACTGGTTATTACGGAGGGTGTTTATGGTATGACCGGTGATCAGGGTAATCTTAAAGGAATTGTTGAACTCAAGAAAGATTTTAATTTCCGCCTGCTTGTTGATGATGCACACGGGTTTGGTACCATGGGTGCTACTGGTGCAGGAACTCCCCAGGAGCAGGGTGTGATGGACGGCGTTGATGTACACTTCGGCACTTTCGCTAAAGCAATGGCAGGTATTGGTGCTTTTGTCGCTACACGTGCTGATATTGTTGACTATCTGCGTCACAATATGCGCTCACAAACTTATGCCAAATCACTGCCAATGCCTATGGTAATGGGCGCTCTTAAACGTATGGAACTTATTCGTACGCATCCTGAACTTAAAGAAAATTTGTGGACTATTGTTCATGCTTTACAAACCGGACTTCGTGAAGCAGGTTTTAACCTCGGTAAAGCCTCAACGCCTGTAACCCCTGTATTTCTTGAAGGTGGTATTCCTGAAGCTACGCAGATTACTGTTGACCTGAGAGTTAACTATAATATTTTCTGTTCCATCGTAACTTACCCGGTTGTTCCCAAGGGTGTTATCATGCTCAGGTTAATACCTACGGCTATTCATACTCTTAAGGATGTTGAATACACAATCAGTGCTTTTAAGGAAGTAGAAAAGAAACTTACTGCCGGTAAGTATGCTGATGAATGGTTTGATGTTTCTATTTTCGAAAAATAACCATTGCTTCGATAAGCATTACAGGCTTTGACAGATATACTTTGGCTTATGGGCTTTACCAAATATGCTTTGGCTTAGGGGCTTTGGCAAATTGGTTTTTGCTTATGAGCCTTGAATAATAGACATTGCCCGGCAACGCAAACCTAATGACTAACCGGGCATTAAACACCTGTCAGCTAAAAGAGAACGGGAAGGTTAATGTATCTTCCCGTTCTCTTTTAGCTGACCCTCAATGGGTTTGACTTATCATCAGTAGGTTTAGCTTTTCCTCAATGGGTTTGGCTTACCCTCAATGGGTTAAGTTTATCATCAATAGGACTTTCAGGAATAATCAATCGCTGCAATTTTATACTGTGCTCCATAATTACGCACGATTCCAGGACATCATGACTGACACTATCTCTGACACCCATTACTGAATACCTTTTACTAAAATCCCTTTACTGAAATCCTTTTAATGAAACCCTTTTAATGAAACCCTTTTAATGAAACCCTTTACTGACACCCATAACTGAATACCAGTACTGAATACTTTTACTGAATACTTTTACCGGATACTTTTAATACTTGCCATTTCTGCACTTTAAATTGCATACCCAAACTAAATTCCATCACATAATTTTAGCATAGAATTCAACAACATAGACTTATCATAAAGTTGACTTCTTGTTTAAATCAGGAGAACTCGTTTAAATCAAGAGAACTCGCAACCTTGGCTTCGAACTATTCGAACTTTTCAAACTATTCGAACAATTAGATACCCGTAATTATACTTCAAGCTTTGCTCTTTGATTCTATATAACCAGCAACTCTTTCATCAAACAGTATCATAAGTTGTTTCAGCAAAGGATGATTTGTTTTTAAAGGAAGATCATCAATACTATTCACAGGCAATATTCTACGTGAAGTACCTGATAAAAATGCTGCTTCTACCTTATCAAGCTCCTTATAATGAATGTATTCTTCTTCTATCTCAATCTTATTATCCCTGCAGATTTCAAGGATATTTTTACGGGTTACTCCTCCTAATACTTTATCTAAAGGAGTTGTGATAATCCGGTTATCTCTGATAAAGAATACATTTGATCGGCTGCCCTCGGTAATATAGCCATCATGGTTTACCAGCAGGACTTCATTAACCTGTGCCTGCTTAATAAGATCATTGGCCCCGGTTCGTAAAATGATATCCATTACCTTGGCATTTGGGTTCTTGCGTTCACCAAAGAAGAGCTTTACAGGCACTCCATTGGTTAATTGCTCCCTGGTTGGGTAGGAATGCTCCACATAATAAACAAACAGTTGATGTTCACCTGATGCTGTTTTATTAAGAACTATTTTGATGTTGCCCGATTCCGCCTGATTTGACTCAATCAGCATGTGTATCAGCATCAATAAATGCTCCCTTTTAACAGGAACCGACAAACCTGATATTTGTGCTGATTCGCTGAAACGGTCCATATGCTCCTCAATAAAAAGAGGTATCTTCTGCTGAACCCTGAATACTTCGTATAAATAAGTATCACCCGGGTGGTACAGTTGTTCAAATGCAGCAACCGGATACCTTATATCGTTAAGAATAAAATAATCACTCACACATTCACTCATCATAATTTATTATTTATTGCTCGTCCAGACAGCATGTTGCTGCCTGATTTCCATTCCTCGCACAGACGGCATGCTGCCGTCTAATTTCTACTCCTCGTCCAAATAACGACAAGCCGTTTCAACGACCGACCAAGCGACCCGTTTTACAACCGATAATAGTTGATTAATAATTTTACCGTCTACCCCCAAATATTGAGCCTAAAATACCTCTGACCAATTGACGGCCAATTGTATTGCTGATATTACGAGTGATGGCTTTGCCGGTTTGTTTGGTTATTTCTGTAAAGATATCCGGACCATCTGCTCTTCGTTGAGCCCTCTCGGCCCTTTCGATGGCGGCTTGTTCCTTTGCCCTGACCGTTGCTTCTTTGGCCTCGCGTTCTGCTGCTTCCAGTTCCTGTTTTTCAGCGTTATCCTGGTTCATTCGTTTGGTAAGGATTTCATACGCTGATTCTCTGTCAACCACTCTTTCATAAACCCCGAATACCGGTGATGTTTGCATGATCCTCTTTCTTTCATCATCATTGATCGGGCCAATCTGTCCTGAAGGAGGCAAAATAAAAGCTCTTTCAACCATTGCAGGGATCCCTTTTTCATCAAGAAAAGAAACGAGGGCCTCCCCTGTTCCAAGTTGGGTAATTTCATCTTCAACCTTTACTTTCGGATTCTCCCTAAATGTTGTTGCTGCGGCCCGAACAGCCTTCTGGTCGCGGGGCGTGTAGGCTCTGAGGGCATGTTGAATGCGGTTTCCTAACTGTCCTAACACTTCATCAGGTACATCCAATGGATTCTGGGTAACGAAATATACCCCTACTCCTTTTGACCTGATAAGCCGGACTACCTGTTCAATCTTGTCCAATAAAATCTTGGGTGCTTCGAAAAACAGCAAATGGGCTTCATCAAAGAAGAAAACCATTTTAGGCTTCTCCATATCCCCTACTTCAGGCAACTGCTCATACAGTTCGCTCAACAACCATAATAAAAAGGTAGCATATAATTGTGGCGACTGCATCAGTTTATCAGCCGCAAGGATATTAATAACTCCCAACCCTGCCGGGTCAGTCTGAAGAATATCAAATATATCAAAGGCAGGCTCCCCAAAGAACGAGTCACCCCCCTGATCTTCCAGCATCAACAGGTTACGCTGTATAGCTCCGATACTGGCGGCCGATATGTTACCATACGCTGTAGTGTACTGTTCTCTATTATTCCCCACATACTCCAGTATGGTTGAAAGGTCCTTCAGATCAAGCAGCAGCAAATCGTTATCATCGGCAATTCTGAAAACGATAGTAAGGACACCCGACTGTGTATCATTCAGATTCAGCATCCTGCCTAGAAGAAGAGGTCCCATCTCAGTGATGGTAGTGCGCATGGGATGGCCCTTTAGCCCAAACACATCGAAGAAACAGACCGGGAATGCCCTGTTCTGATAATCTTTCAAACCAAGCTTTTGAATTCTTTCTGTTATCTTAGGATTGGGCGTACCTGCTTTACAGATCCCTGAAAGGTCTCCCTTAATATCTGTTAAAAACACAGGAACCCCCTGTCGGCTAAATGATTCAGCCAGCACTTGCAAACTAACGGTTTTGCCTGTACCGGTAGCCCCTGCAATTAACCCATGACGATTGGCCATGCGCGGGTTAATATGAATTTCCTTATCTGACTTAGCAATAAGTGTTATTGTGTCGTTCATATTAAAGATTTGTTTCAACAAATTTAACCAATAATAGTCTTATTTCAACCTTTTCAGACAAACAGATACTGAATTAAGACCTGCTTAACCGACTTTAGCAGTAACTGGTGCAATCTTTTCAGTAAACAGATACTGAATTAAGACCTGCTTAACCGACTTTAGTAGTAACTGGTGCGATCTTTTCAGTAAACAGGTACTGAATTGGGAACCTATATCTTAGCAAAGCATGTTCTTATTCAGTGGTTGCAAAAGTTATGAACTATTGCACAATTGAGGTGAACATGATCCCATGCCTTAAAATAAAGCCTTACCACAGAATACGCCCGGCCCAATGACTGTTTGAAATACTTTGGATATTTTTCTTTTCAAAGATGGGTGCATGGAAACTAATCCATACATCAACAGGATCATTCTCATGCGTATCAGGAATTTCGATGATGCATTGGCCATCGCTTCTGATTGTCTGGTGAAGGTTAATGTAGCAGGCCTGCGAAGCACTGTTATAGGCTAATACCATCACATGATCTGTATCATTGCAGCTCCTCCCCTGTTCAGTACCCTGCCATGAAATATGGATATTTTGATCACCAGACTTGGACGCCACAACCGTTTCAGCACCCGACAACTTGCCACTGCTCAGTTGCATCCATTGCAAATCGCCGGTTTGTTCCAACCGCAGCGCTTCATTGTATTTGTTAAGGTTTACTGAAAGTGCAGTGTGATAGGCTGAGCGGTTTTCAGCTACAAATTGAAACCCCGGGTTGATATAGTTTTTAAAGTGTTGCATCAAGTGCATCACATAAGCAAATTGATTTTGTGATTCTTTGAATTTAGGCGATATTTTCTTTGGAGTAGCCGGACGGGTCCTCATGACTGATTTACCAAACATTTCGTAAATCGAAACATTACCAACTAAACCTGTGTACTCGCCATTCTGTTTTCGTACTGCCATTTTTACAAGTTTTTGATACTATAAATATTTACTTGAATTCATATTTATATCGTCAAATATCGTGCCATAATTCGTGTTTCATACATTATTTGTATGTTATTAGTACGTAGTTCAAACGTAAAATTACGTATGAACAACGTATGAACAACGCATAAACATCGCATGATCTTTAGCTTGAACCCGACTATTCATAGCACTTACATAAGATTAAGCTGAAAATTAGGGTCAACGAGTAAAAAAAGTTGATTTTAGAGGTAAAATTTGTCACGGTAAGTATTTTGGCAGAAACTTTGGGTTAGTCTTTTAGTACTACTGTTCGGTTATGCGCCCTAAAATATTTACCGGAATGAACAAGCTGCCGTATGTTCTTGAGCACTACAGTTCGGTTATGCACCATTTATTACCCCCTCAGAAGGGAGCTTGTTGAAGAATTTTTTAGCCCTACTGTTCGGTTATACACCCACTCTATAGGTAACTTGCTAATAAATAAAGCTTTAGGATATAAAACAAATGACTTCTATATCATTGTAACCGGGGAATCCGGAGAGCAGATGGCACAAAAAAACCACCTATATAATTATAAGTGGTTGATTTTTAGTGACTCCGACAGGATTCAAACCTGTAACCTTCTGATCCGTAGTCAGATGCTCTATTCAGTTGAGCCACGGAGCCGTTTTGTGAGTGCAAATATACGAATATTTCACGATATGCAAATATTTACGGTTAAATTTGCACCCTGTTACTAATTATTCTCTATGAACTCACAATGGTTTAAAACTCTTCCGGTAGCTATTACCGTTTCTGATAAAGAAGGAAAAATCGTGGATATGAATGACCAGTCAGCCGCTGTATTCTCCAAACAAGGTGGTTATGAGCTAATAGGCAAGTCGTTAAACGATTGCCACAGTCAACGCTCAAAGGACATTATCCATGACTTGATGACCAATAGTAAGACCAATGTTTACACGATAGAAAAAGAAGGTAAACACAAATTAATTTATCAATGCCCGTGGTACATGAACGGTGAGATAGCCGGATTGGTAGAATTGTCGATGGTTTTGCCTTCCGATATTCCGCATTATGTACGTTAATCAATGAGTATAGGGATTTACGACTGCAAAAAAATCAGTTTCATGAGTTGCCCCTGTACTCGTTAAATAATGAACAAAGGAAACTGCAGTTCCTCAGAGACAGGTCAACAGCTCACCATTACGGATACTAAAATACCGGTTTACCGTCAATATAGGTCCTGATGACTTTAGCATGAGGAATATCATTTGCTCTGACCTGCATAATATCACGATCAAGGATTATGAAATCAGCATTCTTGCCGGGTTCCAGGCTACCTCTCCTGCCTTCTTCAAAGCAGGCTTTAGCAGCCCAGATGGTGATGCTGCGAAGTGCATCCTGACGATTAAGGGCATTTTCACGCTGAAAGCCACGATGCGGGTTACCTGAAAGGTTCTTGCGATCAACAGCTGCATAAAAAGAGTATACCGGATTTATGCTTTCGATAGGGAAATCGGTTCCATTTGGCAGCCAGCCATTCTCTTTCATCAGTTTTTTATAAGCATAAGCATAGCGTATGCGTTTATTGCCCAAGCGGTACTTAGCCCATTCTAAATCAGATGTAGCATGAGTTGCCTGAATAGAGGGAATGATAGAAAATTCGCCAAACAATTTCACATCCTCAGGATCAACAACCTGTGCATGCTCCACACGCCAACGCAAATCATTGCCGGGTAGCAAATAGTTGCTATATACATGAAGCACCATACGGTTGGCCGAATCACCAATAGCATGCGTGTTGATCTGGTAACCGTTATCATACGCTACCACACACCATTTGCCAAGTTCTTCAGGAGTTATGGTCATCAATCCATAGTTACCCCGATCATCACTATAAGGTTTTAACAGGCAGGCACCCCGTGAACCTAATGCACCATCGGCATATAGTTTAATGGAACGTACGCTCATCTTTTTACGTATAAGCACACCTTTTTTTACAAACCGTTCAACGTTCTGTTCAGTAGGATTAAGCATGATATACATCGCCATTGGGAACACATCTTCCGATTGGAGACTATCATAGAAGTCAACCAGGTCAGCATCGGCACCGGCTTCTGTAACCATCGTTAATCCAACACGGTAACATTCATCAGCAGCATCCATCATCATTTGAGCGAGCACCGATCCGGTAGGTTTAGGCACCAGGTTTCTAAAGGTATCAGCAAGTGATTCAGTAAAAAGTCCGGTAAACTTTCCATGCCTGATAACGGCTTCACGGGGGTTAGGCAAACTGTCAATTGTAAGCCCCGAAGCATCAATAGCTGCCTGATTTACTAAAACGGCATGACCGTCAACACGAATCAGTACAACAGGGTTGTTGGGAAAACGCTCATTCAGCAATTTATTATCAGGGAGCTGTTGTTCGGGCCAGTTGTTTTGATCCCAGCCACGTCCTGCTATCCAAAGTGAAGGCGACTCTTCATGATGTTTTTTAACAATATCCAATAACTGACCTATTGAGCGGGCAGGTTTCAGGTCAGCATACTGATGGTTCAGTACATAACCATAAAAATGACTATGAGGATCAATAAAACCCGGATATACAGCTTTGCCTTCTGCATCATATACAGAATCAGCTTCATACATTTCATTGATACTTATATCATCGCCAACAGCAACTATTTTACCCTTATTTACTGCCATAGTTGTATGCAGGGTAAATGCGCTATCTACAGTATAAATAACACCATTTCGTACAATCAGATCAACTGATGTCTTACCCTTGTTGCATGCTGTTAATAGCAAAGCAACCATAGTCAGATAGAGTAATCGTGACAACATGTCCTGTTTTTTTTTGCGAAATTAGCTTAATTACTCATTAGATGGAAAAGCCGTGTGAACTTTTATAACAGAAAACTGAAAATTGTAGTACAACAGGTGTTTTCAACCTTGTATTACAATACGAAAAAATAGCACATATCACATGGCCAAATACAATATGCATAAATCATGCATTTGCATTCCAGCCGTTGGCATGTGCAGAGTTAGATGAACAATATTATAATTGTGTAATGTATTTTAGCAGGGCTAATGCTAATTTTACATTATTAAGTCTTTATCAAAAATATCAAGGCCTATGGAACAGGAAATCGATTCAAGATTCCATTAGAATGATTGAATGGATCAACATCTAAGGATAAAAAGGGATTTAATGATCTTTTCTCTTTAACCGGCAAATATAATGCAGGATTTATGAACCAGTACTATAAATAGTTATTCATGAGCCCTGCCGTTTTGGTTACTTGCTAAAATTACTCAGTCCCACTACTCTGGTGGGTAAAAACTAACAGACAACTAAACAATGCCTTTAGGGTATTTTCTCTGGCAATTATATGCATGACTATGTCTATTGGATATTCAACTAAGATCATTATGAAAAACAAAAAACTCACACAGTTTAGAAGCCTGCGATGGCTGATGATTATTCTATGCGCTGTTTCATTTCTTAGTAATTCAGTACAGGCGCAAACGGGAGTTGCTCCGGTGTTAACTCCTGTCTTAGGTTTTGGTGTAGATGGAGATGCTGTAGCCAACTATCCTTCACCGGGAATGTATTCAACTGCCGGTGACTGGTTTGCAAATCCTCCATATTGCGGTCCATGCTCGATCTTCAATATGTCAACCCCTGATCCTTTTGATGTAAATTTCCCGCTTACCATCCACTATAATGATCCATGGGAAGGTGTTGACCCTACTATTTTTACACAGTCCAGTAAAATATATGACCCCTATGATGAAACATTTAAATGGGGTGACGGTTATGTTCCCAATAAAAATGAGATCAACAATGCTACTGCTCATTTCACTTGGGGAAACCCAGCCTTAGGTGGCGATACTACTGATTTGTGGTGTGTTTTTGCCGCGGACCGCATGGTAAATAATGGTGATGCCTATATTGATTTTGAGTTCCTTCAATCACCTGTTATGATGGTTTACAATGCAGATTCTACAGGCGGTTATTTTGAAGGCTATGGCCCCGATGGAACAAGGACTGTAGGTGATCTGATTGTTACTATTCAATTCGTCAATGGTGGTACGAATGCCATTGTTGTGATACACAGATGGGAATCTGATGGTGCAGGTGGCTTTAATTATTATGAGCAACCTCTAAGTAACTATGTAGGTGATATTTATGTCACCAGCAATACAGCTCTTACAATTGCACCATGGAACCCTTATGGCCAAACATCCTACGATTACAATCAATATGCAGAAGGAGCTATTAATCTCTCAGAGGTTATGGGCTTTGCCGCTGGTGGTTGTGGTTACTTAAGCACTGTTTTTGTAAGGACTAAAACATCACAATCAACAAGTGCTGTTCTAAAAGACTTTCCGGGTGCTCCTTACCAGGCTAACATTAGCTTGAATGATCTCGAAGTCTTCTGTCCTGATGATGTTTTCCTTCCTCAATGTTCAGTTTCAGCGGATATAACTGAAGCTTATAACGACTGGAAAGATGGCTTTACGCACCAAGGTGGCCATGGGATTATTCATACAAATATATTGGACATCCCGACTTTACCAACCAATATTGCTTGTGGTGACACCATCTACTTCACTTATTCAATCTATGACACTTGTAATGATGTACCACTGACTTGCTCCAGTGCGTTTGGTGTTGCTGCTGACAAGACCAAACCGATCATTGTGGATGGTCAGGATGTAGTACTTACAGGTTGCAATCCTGCCTGGCCCACTGTAGTACAAACTACATGGAGTGACAATTGCGGTGGTAGTGGAACCATTTCAGGCGTTGCAGGCTCCATCGTAACGAACGGTTGCACCCAGTACATTGATTATACTTTCAACGTATCGGATGCTTGCGGCAATGCTGCTTTACCGGTAGTTATGAGAGTATCCCGTCACTACGATGTTACCAAACCGATTATTGTTGATGGTCAGGATGTAGTACTTACAGGCTGCAATCCTGCCTGGCCGACGGTAGTACAAACTACATGGAGTGACAATTGCGGTGGCAGTGGAACCATTTCAGGCGTTGCAGGCTCCGTTATAACGAACGGATGCACCCAGTACATTGATTATACTTTCAACGTATCGGACGATTGCGGCAATGCTGCTTTACCGGTGGTTATGAGAGTATCCCGTCACTACGATGTTACCAAACCAATCATTGTTGATGGTCAGGATGTAGTACTTACAGGCTGCAATCCTAACTGGCCGACTGTAGTAGAAACTACATGGAGCGACAATTGCGGTGGCAGTGGAAATATTGCTGGTGTTCCGGG
>JBAXYX010000062.1:0-12655 GCA_041670625.1 Lentimicrobiaceae bacterium
CCTCTTTATATACTAACTCATTATCGGGAATGAACTTTGGAGCGGCAAATTTGAAAAAGTCGTTATTAAACTCTACTATTTCCTGTCGCGACCGGTAGTTCGTGTCCAGATTCTTTTCTTCGTAATGGTGAATAAGCATCTGTTCCCGGTCTTTTGTAAATGGGTTACCGGACTTATTTACCAGCTTAGGGAGATTAATAAATTGCTCAGCATTGCCATTCTTAAACCGGTAAATAGCCTGTTTGCCATCACCGACAATCATATTCAGTCTGGCATCAGCCAGTGAGTTCTCAATCAGGGGCAACAAGTTTTCCCATTGCAATTCAGAAGTATCCTGAAATTCATCAATCATAAAATTTCTGAACTTCTCCCCCACCCTCAGGTAAATAAAAGGCACCGGTTGTTCACGTACCACTTCTGAAATCAGGGTGTTGAAATCACTGATAGGCACTACATTGCGCTGTTGTGTGATGATATTCAGCTCATCATTAATTTTCTTGAGCAGCAGCGTTGAATGGAAATTATCTCTTATCAGTTCCAGAAATCGGAGGTCATCACCGGTCTTTTCAATGGCAAAACCGGCGAGTTTCAGGTCATCTTTTACAGGTTCAAGCTTTGAATAGTTCTCTGAACCATTTTTGAACCACAGGTCCTCGTTATAGGCACTTTTGATCGTATTGCTGACATTTGGGAATTCACCCAGAGCAACCTTTTCAAAATAGCAGCCTATTCCGCTTTTTACCAATCTGAAATCAGTGAGTTCAAGCCCGACACTTCTGATCAAATCAACCGCTTTTTTACCTTCGGCCTTACGCTGCTCGTTCAGCAAACTGATGGTGTTACAAATGGTAATGTAATCTTGTTTGGTAAAGGTTTTTTCATTGAGCGCAGGCATTAAACCGAGCATTTTCTCTTTGAACAGGCTGGCAGCATTCTTTTTCAGATCATTACTGATATCCCAACCCTCATCATTTTCAGCTTTCCGGATGACATAATTCTTCAAAATATCCGTCAATTCATCATCTTTCCCCACTTTACTAATCAGTTCATCCACAGCTGCATTCAATAAACTTGCGGTATCAAGCTCCACTTCAAAATTCATAGAAAGCTTCAGGTCGAACGCAAACGAGCGAATTACCTTATGCATAAAACTGTCGATGGTTGACACGGCGAAATCACTATAATGGTGCAATATAGCGGTCAGCACTTTATGGGCATTGTCAATCAACTGGGTTTCTGACAAATCAGTGTTGTCCATAAGTCTATTCACAAACTCCCGCTCTTTGTCGGGCACCGGTCCCGACTTCATGGAGGCTAATTTCTTCAGATTCTCCAGAATCCGCTGCTTTATTTCATTAGCAGCTTTATTGGTAAAAGTAATAGCAAGGATATGTGAATATGCGCTTGTGTTTTTCAGGGCCAGGCTCAGATACTCGAGCATCAGCGTATATGTTTTTCCCGAACCGGCCGAGGACTTATAGACTAAGAAATTACCCATAACAGGATGTTTATTAAGCGCTTTGAAGTATGCATTTTAGAGAGATGCCTTGAAACAAAAGTAAGACTTTTCACCTGATAATTTCTTTTTACTTTTCCCCATAATGAATCCTTGCTCCTGATCAAATCCGGGCCCTCTGAATGCCGGTTGTGTAATCAATCAAAATCTCCCTTTGACAGGTTGAACTATGAGTCAGACTTTCCCGGTAGGTGGTTGGGCAACCAGCCGGGACCCTTTCTATGCCGGCTGAGCTATCCATCAAAATCCCCCTTTGGCAGGTTGAACTATGAGTCAGACTATCACGGTACATGGTTGGGCAACCAGCCGGGACCCTTTCAAGGTTGATTGCAGGCTGATGGGGCTTAACGATGGACCAGGTCAGTCCTATATGGGCAAGTGAGATGCAAACTCTCATAAATTAAATCAGGGTCAGTATGGGATTCCGTCAGGGTTGGTAAGGGGTTGGTTCGGGGTTGATTCGGGGTTTGCCGTATCAACCCCGTATCAACCCCGAATCAACCTATACTGAAGGCCAAAGATACTTACTCATAAGCAAGAAAGTATCTGCTTTCCATTTTGAGATAACCAGCACTCAAGCCTGAAATGACCTGCTTTCAATAACGGCATTAAAAGCTCCTGATCCAACCATAGGTCAAACGGTATTTAACAAACTTTACCATCCATCTGCCTCCGGCTTCTGAGCGCTAATTTACTATCTTTGCACCCTTAATCAGTAACTACATGAAGGACAATAACCTGATATACGGCATCAGACCTGCAATTGAAGCCATTAAAGCGGGGAAAGAAGTTGATAAACTTTTTCTGCAGACAGGCTTGAAAGGCGAGTTAATACCTGAGCTGCGTAAGTTGATCAATGAGAACCATATTCCATATCAGTATGTTCCGGTTGAGAAGCTGAACCGGATGACGCGCGGTAATCACCAGGGGGTGGCTTGTTATATCTCGGAAGTAATTTATCAGCCTCTTGATGTTTTGTTAATGTCAGTTTTTGAAAAAGGAGAAACTCCGCTGTTTATTATTCTTGACCGGATTACCGATGTACGTAATATGGGCGCCATAGCAAGAAGTGCCGTGTGTGCCGGAGCACATGGTATCATTATTCCTGACCGTGGAGGTGCGCCGGTAAATGCTGATGCCGTTAAAACGTCGGCCGGGGCATTGAATATTATCCCCGTACATAAAAGCTCCAATCTGAAAACCACCATTGAATATCTGAAGCAAAGCGGTTTGCGCATTGTATCTGTTTCCGAAAAGGGAAAAACTGACTACTTTAACAGTCAGCTCACCGGTCCGCTGGCATTGATTATGGGATCAGAAGAGGATGGCGTGTCGGGTGAATATCTCAGTCGAAGTGATGAAGTTATTCGTATCCCCATGCAAGGCGAGATATCATCACTGAATGTTTCGGTAGCAGCAGGAATTGTGCTTTTTGATGTAGTCAGACAAAATCTTTTATCTATATGAACAGAGTTAATCATCGGATCATTTTAATGATTTCGTTGTTATTTATACTAAGTAGTTGCAGCCGTACAAAGGAGACGTATTATCCGAATGGAACGATTAAATCAGAACAGGCATACAAGGGGAAGAAGCTCGAAGGTGTAAGCACCTGGTATTTTGACAATGGCAGCAAGGAGCTTGAGATAAACTATGTTGACAACATTCCAAACGGGAAATCAATTCGCTGGTACTATAGTGGGAAGAAGGAATCAGAAGAAACCTATGTAAACGGTAAATTAACCGGCCCATCAAAGAAGTGGGATCCTGAGAGCAACCTGATTGAGGAAATTAACTACCTTAACGACTCTCTTGACGGGCCATATATGATGTACTATGAAGATGGGCAGATCAAGATAGAAGGTTTTTACAAGATGGGGTTGTACGACAGCACCTGGTCATACTATGAAATCACAGGAATGAAGGTTGGAGATGGCAAGTATAAGAACGGTAAAGGATTGCAACGAGCCTATTTCCCAAATGGCAAGCTATGGCGGGTTATACCATATGTAAACAACAAACGTAATGGTACGGAAATATGGTATGACCAACTTGGAAATGAATCAAAAAGAGTGTTGTATAAGAACGACATTCCGGTTATCGGCAACTGACAAATGACTTAGTGTTTTGACAAAAAAAGCTAAAACACAGGGTTGGCAAGCACTCCAAAATAAGTAGTGTAAAATTTGGAAATATCATTTTTTATGGCATAACTTTGCACTGTTATTCAATTAACAGTAATTAAAAATCACATATTAATCATCCTAAAACATCTCAAAGATGAACGTGGAAAAAATCATGACCGACCTGGAGAAAAAACATCCGGGAGAAAAAGAGTATTTACAAGCAGTTCACGAAGTACTCGAATCTGTAGAAAGCATTTACAATCAAAATCCGCAGTTTGAAGCTGCTAAAATTATTGAACGTATTGTTGAACCTGACCGTATTTACACTTTCCGTATTTCATGGATGGATGACAAAGGAGAAGTTCAAACCAACCTTGCATACCGCGTTCAATTCAACAACGCAATAGGCCCTTACAAGGGTGGCATCCGCTTCCATCCTTCAGTAAACCTTTCAATTTTGAAATTCTTAGGTTTTGAACAAACCTTTAAAAATGCATTAACCACACTCCCTATGGGCGGTGGTAAAGGTGGTTCAGATTTCAACCCTAAAGGAAAATCAAATAACGAAATTATGCGTTTCTGCCAGGCTTACATGTTAGAACTGTGGCAATACATAGGACCTGACAAGGACGTTCCTGCAGGTGATATAGGTGTTGGCGGACGTGAAATTGGTTTCATGTACGGTATGTATAAGAAACTTGCACAAGAACACAATACCGGTGTTTTAACCGGTAAAGGTGCTGGCTGGGGTGGATCAAAAATCCGTCCTGAAGCTACCGGTTTTGGTGCTGTTTATTTCCTTAACCACATGTTGAAAACTAAAGGAATTGACATTAAGGGTAAAACTGTAAGCGTTTCAGGTTTTGGTAACGTTGCTTGGGGTGCCGCTACAAAAGCTACACAACTTGGAGCAAAAGTTATCGCCATTTCAGGTCCTGATGGTGTCATTTATGATGAAGCAGGTATGAATAAAGAAAAGCTGGATTATATGCTTGAACTTCGTTCCTCTAACAATGATGTAGTGGCTCCTTATGCTACCAAGTTCCCGGGCGCTAAATTTATCCCTGGTAAGAAATCTTTCAGCGTAAAAGTTGATATTGCTATGCCATGTGCATTCCAAAATGAACTTAACGGTGACGATGCAAAAGAACTTCTGAAAAATGGTGTTACTTGTGTAACTGAAGTTTCAAACATGGGTTGTACTCCTGAAGCTATTGAAGAATTCTTAAAAGCTAAAATCTTATTTGCTCCTGGTAAGGCTGTTAATGCAGGTGGTGTTGCTGTTTCTGGTCTGGAAATGACTCAGAATGCAATGCACATCAGTTGGGCTGCTGAAGAAGTTGATGGACGTTTACACACCATAATGAGTGATATCCACTCACAGTGTGTTCAACACGGTACTCAAAAAGACGGATATATCAATTACGTTAAAGGTGCAAACATTGCCGGCTTCCTAAAAGTTGCTAATGCAATGGTTGACCAAGGTGTAATTTAACGAAACCGACATATAATGTTGGATAACCAAGCCCCGGCATTCGCCGGGGCTTTTTTTCTACCCCCTTTTACTAATGATTGAAATAAATGTTAACCAAAAACTCCCTAAATTTGCGTGCAACAGTTTTTCTTAAAGCCATATAATGCAGTTCGTTAATCCACTTATACTTTTAGGACTCATTGCGATTTTAATTCCCATCGCGGTCCACCTCTTTAATTTCAGAAAGTATCGAAAACTGTATTTTAGTAATGTGCTGTTCCTTAAAGAACTTAAGCAGCAAACCCGCAAACAATCCAACCTGCTGCAAAGGCTGGTTCTATTGTTCAGGATCCTTACTTTCATATTCATTGTTTTAGCTTTCGCGCAGCCCTTCATGACTGCTTTGAATGAAAAAGTTAATATGAAATCAAAAGTGATCAGCGTGTTTGTTGATAATTCTTTCAGTATGGAAGCTACAGGCACCCACGGCACTATGCTTGATGAAGCTAAAATCAAAGCCTCTGAAATAGCCGCTGCTTATGCTCAGGACGACCTGTTTCAGTTGCTTACGAATGATTTTGAAGGTAAACACCAAAGGCTTGTTAGCCGCGATGAGTTTCTGACCATGCTCAATGAAGTCAAATACTCCTCTGCTTCGCGCTCACTTTCAGAAATCATATCCCGACAAAGTGATCTGTTGGCTTCACACCAAAAGGCAAAAACTATTGATTATGTGATCTCCGACTTTCAAAAGAGCACCCTGATGAAAGCCATACCTGACTCTTCTATTAAGGATGGTTACCTGATACCTCTTGAGCCGGCATCGATGAATAACCTGTATATTGATACCTGCTGGTTTAACAACCCGGTGCTCCGCCTAAATGAACAAGCTGTGCTTAATGTCAGGGTCAGGAATGTGTCGGATATCAAGCTTGAAAAAATACCTGTTAAACTTATGATTGATGATGCGCAGCGTTCTGCTGCCAGTCTGGATATTGATGCCGGAGCTTCACAGGAAATGAGTTTCACCTTCAGTAATTCAAAAGCCGGCAACGTATCAGGTTATATCGAAATTAGTGACTACCCGGTAACTTATGACGACTTGTACTACTTCACTTTTAAAATATCACCTGAAATACCGGTATTATGCATTAATACCGAAACTTATGATCCTTATATCAATTCCGTTTTTTCAGTAGATTCTATTCTGAGGCTTACCAACACTACAACCCGTCAAATTGACTTCTCTTCATTCGGTGCACAACGGTTGATAATTCTTGACAAATTGACTGCTTTCAGTTCAGGGCTTATTCAGGAAATATCAAAATTTGTTGAAAACGGGGGAAGTGTGGCGATATTCCCTTCCTTTGATTCTCCTGTTAGTGCCATTAACCCGTTGCTGTCGCGTTTAGGAACTGACCTGCTCTCCGATGTTGATCCATCAATGATTAAACTGTTCAAAATAAATACCCTGCATCCTTTATTCCGTGAAGTATTTGATCAGGGTGGATTAAAAGTTGACAATCTTGATTTACCTGTTATCAATAAGCACTTCAACCTGGTACAATCATCAGCAAGTACCAGTGAAACGTTACTCGGACTTGCAAATGGAAAGCCTTTTTTGGTTGTAAACAGCAATGGAAAGGGTAAAGTATATTTGTTTACAGCACCGCTAACCGATGATGCAGGTAATTTTCAACGGCATGCTTTATTTGTTCCCACTATGCTGAATATGGCTTTTCAGAGCGAGAAAACACATCCTCTGATGTTCTATTCTGATTATGCCGGCCCTATGGCTATTGAAGGGAATTATTCAAAAGGTGATAATGTGTTGAAACTTAAAGAAACTAAAGGAGCGTATGAATTCATCCCTGAGTTCAGACAAACAAACGGTCAGAATTTCATTTTTATCAACAACCAGGTGCCGGCTGCCGGTGTTTACAAGGTAATGTCGGATGATAGAATTATTGACCTGATTGCATTCAATTACAATAGGAAAGAATCAGATTTAGCAGTAGCTTCGCAAGAAGAAATAGAGCAGGTAGAAAGCAAGACCGGTTTTCAGGCCATTGAAAACAGCTTGAAACCTTTAAATAAGATTATCAACCAAAAGGGCCATGGCGACACGCTGTGGAAATGGTTTATTGTTGCTGCACTATGCTGTATGGCTTGTGAAACGCTGTTACTGGCATTTTTCAGAAAAAGCAGAACACCGGTATAATTTTTAAAGAAGCATCAAACAACATATTTTTAATATAGTTAACGCAACATTGAATACCCGATATAGATTAATAAAATAAATGGCAGACGATCAATCCAACAACAATCCGGAAAATAATTTACCAGAAGAAATACCCGAAGTACAACCTGCTGAAGCAAATGAACTTCATAAAACGATACAGCTTTCAGGCATGTATGAGAACTGGTTTCTCGACTATGCTTCGTATGTAATTCTGGAGAGAGCAGTACCCGAAGTCCTTGACGGGCTTAAACCGGTACAACGCCGTATCCTTCATGCAATGGAGGAACTGGATGATGGCCGCTACAATAAAGTTGCCAACATTATAGGTCATACCATGAAGTATCACCCTCATGGTGATGCCTCTATTGGTGATGCACTAGTGCAATTGGGACAGAAGGAACTGCTCATTGATATGCAGGGGAACTGGGGCAATATACTCACCGGCGATAGTGCTGCTGCTCCCCGTTACATTGAAGCACGACTGAGTAAATTTGCCAGAGAGGTTGTGTTTAACCCTAAAACCACCAAGTGGAAACTCTCCTATGACGGGCGTAACAAGGAACCTGTCACACTTCCTGTAAAGTTCCCTTTACTGTTGGCTCAGGGTGCCGAAGGAATTGCCGTAGGACTAGCCTGCAAAATTCTCCCGCATAACTTTCTGGAACTTATTGATGCTTCGATCAAAATACTCCAGGGCAAGGACTTTGAGCTATTCCCTGATTTCCCTACCGGCGGGCTGGCTGATTGCTCCAGGTATAATGAAGGACTCAGGGGCGGGAAAGTTCGCCTGAGAGCAAGGATCAATCAACTGGACAAAAAGACCCTGGTGATTACTGAAGTTCCGTTTGGCACTACCACAGGCACCCTGATGGATTCTATTGTTGCTGCTAATGATAAGGGTAAAATCAAGATTCGTAAAATAGATGACAATACTGCTGGAACAGTTGAAATTCTGGTTCACCTGGTACCGGGCGTTTCACCTGATACTACTATTGATGCTCTCTATGCTTTTACTGATTGCGAGGTTTCTATATCACCAAATAACAGTGTTGTGCAGGATGGGAAACCAAAGTTCAGCAGTGTTAAGGATATCCTGAAAGTGTCAACTTTCACTACCCTCAAGCTGCTTAAACTGGAACTTACCATACGACGGATGGAGTTAATGGAAAGCTTACTCTATGCTTCGCTGGAAAGAATATTCATTGAAAACAGAATTTATCGTGAAATTGAGGAATGTACCAGTTGGGAAAATGTGCTTGTTACCATTGATCAGAACCTTGAACCCTACAAATCGCAATTTTTCAGGGAAATAACCATGGAGGATATCCTCAAATTGACTGAGATAAAAATCAAGCGTATATCACGCTTCAATACGTTCAAGGCTGATGAGATCATTAAAAACCTGTCGGATGAGAAAGCTCAGGTAGAACATTACCTCGAAAACCTTACCGAGTATGTTATCGAGTATTTCAGAAATATCAAACGGAAATATGGTAAAGGCAAAGAGCGTAAAACTGAATTGCGCAACTTTGATACTATCGAAGCTGTTATGGTTGCCGCAGCAAACCAAAAACTATACGTGAATAAAGAAGCCGGGTTTGCCGGCACCTCACTTAAAAAAGATGAATTTGTTTGCGACTGCTCTGATATAGATGATATTATTGTTTTCAGAGAGGATGGTACTTTTATAGTTACCAAAGTTGCTGAGAAATCATTTGTAGGTGAACATGTAATTCACATTGATGTATTCCGTAAAAATGATGAACGAACCGTCTATAATATGGTTTACCAAGATGGAAAATCAGGCAGTGCATTCATCAAACGTTTCGCAGTAATGGGTACTTCACGTGATAAGGAGTATAAACTGACTAAAGGAACACCAGGGTCAAAAGTACTATACCTGTCTGCTAATCCCAATGGTGAAGCTGAAGTAATCAGGATATTGCTGAAACCTAAACTTAAATTAAAAAAACTTACTTTCGACTATAACTTTGGTGAACTCGCCATTAAGGGCCGTAGCTCAGTGGGAAATACCATCACCAAACATGCCATTAAAAAGATAAGCCTGGCTGAAGCCGGCATCTCTACCCTGGGTGCCAGAGAAATTTGGTTCGATGAGTCCATTAAAAGGCTCAATACTGAAGGCAGAGGCCGTTCATTAGGTGCCTTTTCAAGCGATGATAAAATACTCACCATCATGCAGTCAGGTCATTATAAACTCTATAATTATGACCTTGCCAATCACTTTGAGGAGGATACGGTAATCATTGAAAAGTTTAATCCTGAAAAACCCATTACGGCTGTGTATTATAATGGGGCTAAGGAATCATACTACCTGAAGAGATTCCTGCTAGAAGTCAATGATAAGAAAACCGACTTCCTGAATGAAGAACTTGACTTTAAACTTATTGGCGTTTCTTCAGACTGGTTACCGGTATTCAAAATTATCTTTGATGAGAAACTGAATAACCGGGTGATTGCTGATGAAGATGTGGAAGCATCAGCCTTTATTGAAGTCAAAGGTCCTAAAGCAAAAGGAAAACGATTAACAACCTTCAGAGTAAAGAAAATTGTAATGATGGATCCCATCCCTTTTGAAGAAGAAGTAACCCAACCTGAACCGGAATCTGATGAGGACGCTTTGCTCCCTGAAGATGATATTGAGTTCCCTCACAAGGATGGTAAGATTGCGGATGATGATGATGCGGTACAAATGGCTCTTGATTTTTAACTATAATATTGATTAACATGAACGACAACAAAATCCTTGACATTACTAAAGATGTAAAATGGATAGGAGTACTTGATTTTGACATCGTAACCTTTGATGTGGTTATGGAAACCAAATTTGGAACTACCTATAACTCGTATCTCATTAACGCCGACAAGATTGCTGTTATCGAAACAACTAAGCATCGTTTTTGGGACACCTGGTTGAATAAAATAACCACACTCATTAATCCGGCTGATATTCAATATATCATCATGGACCACACTGAACCTGACCACTCAGGAAACCTTGACAACCTGCTTAAAGTAGCGCCCAATGCTACCGTGGTAGGGAGTGGCAATGCATTGAGGTATCTCAGAGACATGATTGGACATGACTTTAAATCATTACAGGTGAAAGATGGCGACACCCTTTCATTAGGCAATAAAACATTACGGTTTATAAGCGCCCCTAACCTGCATTGGCCTGATTCAATCTATACTTTTCTGGAAGAGGACAAAGTGCTGTTTACCTGTGACTCCTTTGGCGCTCATTATTGCAATGAAGCGATGTATGATGACCTTACCGGGCCTTATGATGAAGCCTTCAAATACTATTTTGACGTGATTTTGAAGCCTTATAGTAAATTCATGCTGAAAGCAATTGAGAAAATACGTCCACTCGATATCCATACTATCTGTACCGGACATGGTCCGATCTTAAGAACTACGTGGAAGGAAAAAGTGGCACTTTCAGAAAAGCTGTCGAAAGAAGCAGTATCTGCAAGGGTTCCGAACAGGGTATTCATCCCTTATGTTTCAGCATACCAAAATACCCGGTTAATGGCTGAAAGTATTGGCGAGGGCGTTAGAAGCACCGGCAACGTTGATGTACATGTATGCGATATTGAAACTATGAGTGCCGGTGAAATAAGTGAACACTTGTCGAAAGCCTCCGGCTTTATCATTGGTTCTCCAACCATTAACCAGAATATCCTGCCGCAGATATATACCCTGTTTGCCCTGATTAATCCACTGCGCGATAAAGGGAAACTGGCAGGTTGCTTTGGTTCATACGGATGGAGTGGCGAAGGAGCACACATCATTGAATCAAACATGGTAAACCTTAAACTTAAACCGGTTGACCAACCATTGTTCTTTAAGTTCACCCCACATGATGATGACCTGGCTAAAGGACGTGAATATGGTGCTAAGTTTGCCACTGCCTTGATGGAGATAATTAAAAAAGAAGAATCAGAATAAAATCAGAACTACTGTAATGGGAAAGAGCATTAAATACCTGTTTCTTATTTATTTTGCCACAATCCTTGCTTCATGCAGCCCTGAGCGGAAACTTGCTGCTAAGTTTGTGCGTGATCTGAAACCGGGAGCCGTACTATTACTGGCTCCCGATGTTGTGTTCAAAAACAGTTATAAAGTACCCGATATCGATAACTTTGAATCCCTGCCACAGGAAGCCCAGGATTCTGCTCTCTTGAATAATTCGTTATTGGTACAATACTGTGATGATTCCTTGTATATCAAAGCTTTTATGGATGCCTTAAGTAAGGGATTTCAATCATATGGATTTTCAGTAAACTACAATCAGCCGGTAAACCAATTTCCGGATGCCGGCAAAAGCTCATTTATCATTAACATTGCACAGTTGCAGATTGAAGAATATTTTGATTCTATCAGCGATGAGACTTCTTTTGACCTTGAATCAACTAATATCTTTGATTTCTACATTACCGCATTGAACCTCAATCAATGGATGGAACTCTCAGAAGTAAACCGGGAGCAAAAAGAGCCTGACCTTATATTCACCACCAGAAAAATTACCGATGAGTTTCATGGTAATTTCATGTATTACTTAATGTCGGGTGATATTGAATACGAATATTCCATTGATAGCTTAACCGTTGACAAGGTATATTATTTTGCACGCAAACTGGGACAATTACATGCTAACTGGATTATTGATTACCTGATGAATGAATCGATCAGAAATAACATGCCTGAAGGGCGATTGCCGGGGAAGCTGTTTACCTATGATCCCAGAGAAAAAGCTATACGTCGCACCAACAGCCTGCCAGTTACCCGAATGCAGTAAGCTCTATCAGAAGCAGTCTGCCCGGACTTCTATTGACCAGGCTATTGGGAAACCATCTAATCGTAATTACCATTAGAATTCCAAGTTTGCAGACGCGGTTTTGAAAAGATTGGGTACGGAGCAGGTATAGACCATTCATGAGCGAATCGTAGCTTTAAAAGCTGGTTATAAACAGATCGCTTTCGAAAGCCAGACACCATTATGTATTAAGTCAGGGGTGGAGTTTTTCAGCCGGCCCTGTTTAACCAAATAATTCAGCAATTATATGAGTTCATCTGAAGTTTTAACTTTACCTTTATCAATAATTTAACAGGAATGCAGCAGATTTTATGAGTTCATTTAAAGCTTTAACCATATCTTTATCATTATTTTAGCAGTAATGGAAATTTAGAATCATATGGAATGATACCATTAAACGCGCAGGCAGGTTTATGGGGATTAATAGCAGGTAGCGCGCTGCTTATCGGTGCAGCAG
>JBAXYX010000063.1:0-12602 GCA_041670625.1 Lentimicrobiaceae bacterium
TTAGTGTGTTTCGGGACTGCAAAAGTACACCCTTTTGCTTTATCTCCAAACGTTTTCTGACTTATTTCCTAAAGTTTTTCCTAACACCTTCATTCTTAATCCAATGAATCCATGCTTTTTTTTAATGAGCTTCTATCTATCCATTGTGACTGTAGCTATAGCATAGAGAATTCTGAGACTGTACTTTCCTCCGGACTTCTATCGTACCATAGAGTTTGTGGTTGTGGGCGAGGCAGTTAGAAAAATGAGACAATCATTCAACGATGACCTTAGCCGTTTCAATAGCATGATTAGTCATCAATTTAATAAAATGCAGTCCGGGTATTGAATTGCTAAGCTTTGCATTGATGATTTGTTTGCCTGCCGGGAGTCTGCCTTCATATAGTCGCAGTACCGGCTGTCCTAACGAATCATATAATAGGATGCTTACTTCGCTGCCAACAGGTAAATTTACAGGTATATATACCTGACTGTGAGAAGGACTGGGATAAACGGCTCCCAGTACCTTATTATTATACACTTGTTTATCAAGTAACCCTAATCCAGTTTCAGGAACGGTCAACTTTTTGGTAGTGTACAGTTTATATTCGCCCGCTTTCAGGTATATCTTATCAGTTAACGACGTCACGTTGATGGAATCGCCGGTAAAATATTCATACCATTTACCCGTAACATTGAAGCCCGGAATGATCTCACCGGCTTGTATATCAAAATTACCCATAATGGTAACGGACATCTCATTACTCCTCAAATTCATTTTTTTCATTAAAGTTGAAAGGCTTAGCGTATAATCAGTAGTCCGAAAAACGTCATGCTCCTGCTTTAGTTTAATAAGTGCGCTTGTCATCTTATATAGGTACTCGCGCCTGAAGTTATCCAGGTAGTCCCATCTGACAGGCTTTTCGCCGGTTCGGCCATTATATTGAATGTCGTAGTCATAACCCAATTCTCCAAACTGCCATAACATTTTAGGCCCCGGCACTGCATAAAAGAAGGTGGAAGCTTGTGCTATTCTGTTAATAGCTGTATCCTGATTTTTAATATTATACCAGGGGTTATGCATATTCCCCCACGTATTAATGGAATACATTAACCGTTGCTCATCATGGCTTTCCATATATCCTATCAGGTTCGGATGAGTCCAGCCTCTGGCTTTATAGGATAAACTTGTAAAGTCACTATTATCAACATAAGCCATGACTGATTGCCTGAAAGGTGTGTTCAGGTTGCCCCAAAGCATCATGCCATAGTTTGCCAGCTCTTTTTCTTCTAAGTTTTCAGCAAAATGCTCCAGTATAACGTAACCATCCGGATCCATTGACCAAATGGTATTAGCAATATTCTTCCAGATAGCTACTCTTGAGGCATCATATTTGGCCCATTCATAATCATCCAGATTCAGGGTATTTGTTTGGGTGAATCCTTTTGAAAGATCAAACCTGTAGCCATCAATATGATAGTCATTAATCCAGTATCGTACTACCCGGTCAACCAGGTATTTAGTGGCAGTGCTCTCATGATTGAAGTCGTAGCCTACATTATAATTATGCCGGGGCACCGGATTAAGCCATGGATTATCAACAGCAGGACGGTTTAGTATAGCATCCCAATAGAGGCGTGCAAATGGTGATGAACCAAAAACATGGTTGAGCACAATGTCAAGGATCACAACAAATCCTTTCTGATGGCATACGTCGATGAATTGTTTAAGGTCATTTTCAGGCCCATAGTATTTATCAGGAGCAAAATGAAAGGAAGTATTATATCCCCAGCTTGAATTTCCTTCAAATTCAGCTACAGGCATCAACTCAATAGCATTGACACCTAATTTTTTCAAGTAATTAAGGGTGTCAATCAACACCTTATAGTTATGTGCGGCTATAAAATCACGAATCAGTAATTCATAAATCACCAGATCCGTCTTTTGTGGTATGGTATAAGCGGGGTACAACCAGTTGTATTCAGTTTGACCTGTTTGTAATACTGAGGCTATTTCTCTGGTTTTAGTATAAGGGTAGGGGATAAGATCAGGATAAACCTCATTCGTAATATACTTGTCGTTCCATGGGTCAGATACCTTATCGGCATAAGGATCAGCAATCAGAATGTTCTCATCAACCAGGTATTGAAAAATATATTCCTTGCCGGGAACCAGGTTATTGATCTGTTTCCAGAAATGACTTCCGTCGGGCGTAACATACATGAATGATTCGTCTGAGAACTCCCAGTTATTAAAATCACCGAGTATGAACACATTATTCTTACCTGGTGCAAATAAAGATAAGGTCACGGTACTGTCGTTAATGTAATTTATGCCATCCTGAATGTTAATCGGAAGAGGCATTTCAACAACATCTTTTCTGATAAAATAGTAAGCTGAATCAACAGCCCAAAGTTCACCATACTTAACTTTTAACTTTATATAATGTTTGCCGGTTGTCTCTGTAATCAGGTTATAATCAAGTATATTTCCGGCTAAACTTAACACCATGGCATTGTCAACCAACAGGAAAATAGAATCAGCATTATTAGCTACGGCTGATACATGAATGGGTTCACCGGGATCGGTCAAATTAGCATATTCAACAGGATTAGTAATCATTACAAACAGTCCGGGAGGGAATACATTAGCAAAAATATCTCCCCCTGTTTCCGTTTTTCCTTGCAGGTAATTGGATCCAACTTTTGTGGCACTTCTGAACACGAAGGCCATTTGTAAAATATCTTCCGTGTCCGGGACATTATAGTATTCACGTATATTTTGAGTTCCGGTAGTAAATCTGTAAAGATCAGTGCCCATTCTTTCCAGCTTGGTTTCAGGAGTATTAACTCCCCAATCCGTTTTAACATATTGCCAGTCCGAGGGGTCACTACTCAGGTTAGTAATTACTCCGGTATGAGCATAAACATCTCCGGTATATCCGGCTAAGCCCCCATTCCCCTCTTGTGCATTAAAAATTACTTCAACAGGCTGAGTATCTGATGGGAATACAGGATTGGTAGTGATTTGGGCTCCTGCGGTATGAGCTATAAGACAAAGCAATACTATGATCAATCTTGTTCTCATGATGATTACTTTTACAGTTTTCAAAGATGACATTCCCCCTTAAAGGGTAATCTATACCATGTAAACCGTTTAGCTGGCAGAAATGTTGTTTTGGAGAAATTTTACTGAAAATGTACTTCCTTTGCCTTCAACACTGGTTACTTCAATTTGACCGTTATTCCGTTCAATCATCTCTTTGCAAAGTAGCAAACCTAATCCGGAGCCGCTTTCACCTTTGGTACCTGTACGGCTGTATTTGACTTTTGAATTAAAGAGTTTTGAGCGGTCGGTCTCCGGAATCCCTATACCATTATCTATAACATGTACCATAATATATGGATTACCTGTTTCAATTTTAATAGTGATGGTATCGCCCTGATTGGAAAACTTAATCGCATTAGCCATCAGATTACGTGTCACGAAATTGAAGACATTGGTATCCGTTGAAAAGTTGAGATTCGGATCACCTTCAATATGAACACTCATATCTTTACTTTTGAGTGAAAACGCCATGCTGTCAACTATTAACCGGACTGATTCAACCGGTTTGAAGCTGTCAACCTTTGAAGTAACTTGTGTCTGCTGGCTTCTTGCCCATGTGAGTAGTTCTTCCAAAATGGATGACCCTTGTTTTGAAGCCATATTTATATCAGCCAGGTATTCTTTAACTTGTTCTATCGAAAGATCAGACATCAAATCCCGGGTCAATGATGATAAATTAATGATCTGATGAAAGGGAGTGCGTAAATCATGCGCGATAATCGAAACAATCCTGTCTTTTTGGTTGTTAGCTTCCTTCATTTTCTGATTTGATATATGCAGTTCTTCCAGGAGATTGCGCGATTGTTGCTCCAAATGTTTGCGTTTAGTTATATCATGAAACAGCAGCAAGTTGCCTTTTAACTTACCATCATCATTTATTATTTGGTCAATATTAACATGTAGCCATTTTTCAGGATCAGACTGGATCATTAACTCGGTTTCCATAAGCCCGTTGTTGATGATTGATGTGAACTCTTTTAGCCAGGATATGCCTTTTATATCCATGTATGAGAAGTTCTTACTGCCCAATCCAAAGAGTTTGGAAGCAGATGAGTTATAAAATAAAATCTTTTCATTTTCGTCAATAACGATTAGTCCATCTTGTATCACATTTGTTATCTGACTGCTTGCCGAAGGAATAATCTTAAACATACCGAATTTGAAAATACCCACCAGAAAGACAATACCGGTAATCGGTAAACTCATAGCAGTCAAATCCAACCCTTTAAAAGTCGTAATACCGGTAATGTACATAATGGTCATCACCAGAGGTGCACAACAACCGGCAATGAGGACCCATGTCTGTTTTTGGATGATTACCGGGAATGCCGGAAGCGCTTTGATCAGGACATAAATTGACAGAATGATTAAAATAAGTGAGTAAATTGACAGAAAGTAAAATGCAACCCCATGATGATAAGTAAGAATGTTCTCGCCATCATTACTCCATTCAAATCCAGTCCATATCAAATGATGATATTCGTTAGTCAGGGCCAGGATCAAACAAACAACCGGAATGATGTAATAAGGCCATGCATGTTTAAAGACGGAGATACGGGGTGAGTTGATAAAGTTAACCACAAAACTTAAAAGAAATAATGCTGCAAAAGCCACACCGAAGTATTCCAGTTTCGACCATAATATTTTAGATTCTATATCCGTCACTGCCGATTCTACCATACCATTAAAAGTGTACACTGATGCCATCAGCATCATGAGTGTAAAATATCCCTGACCTCTGACATAACCTATTGCATTACTGTATAGTACTATTCCGCCTGAAATAAGGAAGCCAATAAACAGTATTGTAGTGATAGTAGTGACCTGTAATTCCATGATGATTTTTTAGGTAAACAAATATAGCATAATCTGCTATCGACAGATAAATTTAGTACTCAAAATTACTTTTTACAGCTGAGTAAAGCAAATACAATAACTACTCACCTTGATTTTTAATTCAAACATTACTTTGTCAGTCTTGTTAAATAGCAGGAGTAATATTTATTTAAAAACATTGTGTTATCATCCAAAACTTTTACATTTGTATGGTAATCACCAAACAGGTTGTTCCAAAATTAAAAAGTAATCCAATGGATAGAACAAAAATTGACATTATTCTGGTACCCACAGATTTTTCTGAAGTATGTGCCAATGCTGCAAACCAGGCAGCCGAAGCCGCAAGGTGGCTGAATTCGAAAGTACTTTTGCTACATGTTATCAACAACGAAACCAAATCATACCTCAAAAACGAGAACTTGCCGGTTTCAGCCATTGATGACAAATTGAAAGAACTGGCAGCGTCACTCACTGCCAGTTATGGCATTCCTGTAAATTACCTGTCACGTGAAGGCAGCATCTTTTCGGAGATTGCTGATGTGGCCAAGGAATTTGAAGTAAGCATGGTTTATCTGGGAACCCATGGTAAGGCAGGATTACAAAGGCTTACAGGCAGCTTTGCGCTAAAAGTGATTACTTCTTCAACAGCACCGGTAGTTGTTGTGCAGAAAAGGCCTTTTTCAGATGGATATAAAAAGATCGTTCTTCCTGTTACCAGTGAAGCCGGGCCTCATGAAAAAACCCAATGGGCTGTTTTTATCGCTAAAAAATTTAACGCCACCATTCATTTGTATCGTACTGCAGATGCAACAGACGAAGTTTATAATGCTACCAAGCAAATGGAGGGTTACTTTACCAAAAATGAAGTTTCTTTTGTTGAACGTACTGCTGAAAAGAACACCAATTTTGCAAAGCAGGTTATTGATTATGCCACAACCAACAATGCTGATATGATTATGATCATGACTGATCCTGATAAATCATTAGCTTCCTATATTCTGGGCAGGTATGATGAGGAAATGATCTTTAATCCTTCACAAATTCCTGTAATGTGCATTAATCCAAGGAAATTCAATTATGAAGTTATTGGTCTCTGAAAAAATGTCATAAACCTAAAGCTTCGGGTTTGTCCGAAGCTTTTTTTTATGACCTGATTGATCTTAAAAATTATTTCAAGTTATGGTAGTATGAACATACAAGGTCTGTATGATTTTATTTGTGACAAGATGAAACGTGAAATTCCTCCGTTTGTGGTGTACCATGATATTGATCATACGCTGGATGTATATAAATCAGTAGTTCGTTTGGCACAAATGGAGCGCCTTGATGAGTACAACATTAACCTGTTGAAAGCTGCAGCTCTGATGCATGATTTTGGCATAACGGTGAAGTTTGAGGACCATGAATTGGTATCAGCCGAAATGGCACAACAATACCTGCCTGAATTCGGGTTCAATGATACTGAAGTTAAAACTATTAAGGAGATGATCCTTGCCACACGATTACCACAGGCTGTTCATACCCTTAATGATAAGATACTATGTGATGCCGATTTGGATTACCTTGGCCGAAATGACTTTTTTATTATTGGTCAAAAGCTCAGGCTGGAATGGGAACTTGTCGGTAACAAAATAAGTTTGCTTGATTGGTATAAACTACAGATGGCGTTTCTGAAAAGTCATCATTATTTTACCCAATCAGCGCAAGTGTTGCGAAATGAACGAAAGAATCTGAACCTGGCTGATATACAGCTTCTTTGCAATTCCAAGTGCAGTGATAAACTCTGATGTATTGAATAATTTTGTCGAATAACCATCATTAAAGCATGCAATTCATGACTCCACAGGAGGCACATAACAGAATAGAATTTCTTACTTCTGAAATCAACAGGCACAACTACCTGTACTATCATCAGGCACAACCTGAAATTAGTGATTACGAATTTGATTTATTGCTCAATGAACTGATTAGTCTTGAAAAGCAATTCCCCCAGTTCCTTGATCCCAACAGTCCTACTCAAAGGGTAGGTGGTTTTATTACCAAAGAATTTCAGTCAGTCAGGCATAGTTCGCCTATGCTTTCCTTGGAAAACACCTATTCGGAAGCTGAACTTCGTGAATTCGACCGGCGTGTGCAAAAAGGGCTGAATGAACCTTACGAGTATGTTTGTGAGCTGAAGATTGACGGTGTATCTATTACGCTCCGATACCTGAATGGCCGGCTTATACAGGCAATTACCCGTGGCGATGGTATTCAGGGTGATGATGTAACTGCTAATGTAAAAACTATTTCACATATACCGGTTCAGATTAAGGCTGATGATGTACCCGAGGAATTAGAAGTGCGTGGGGAGATATTTATGCCTCGTGCCGGTTTTGATTTGATGAACAGTCAAAGGGAAGAAGCAGGGGAGGCCCTGTTTGCCAACCCCCGGAATGCTACTGCCGGTACGCTTAAAACTCAGGATTCAAGCCAGGTGGCTAAACGTCCGCTTGATTCATTTATTTATACCCTGGTGAATGACTACCCTGATGCTCCTACTCATTATGAAAGGCTTAAGCTGATGAAAAGGTGGGGCTTTAATGTTTCAAATATCAAGGTGAAGTGCAATAGTATGGAACAGGTCCTCGCTTTTATTGATGAAGTTGAAAAGGACCGTCCTCATTTAACATTCGATATTGATGGGGTCGTGCTGAAGGTCAATTCTATTGAACAGCAGCAAAAGCTTGGTTATACTGCCAAGTCACCCCGATGGGCAATTGCTTATAAATACAAACCTGAAGAAGCTGCCACTACTTTATGGTCCATTGATTTTCAGGTAGGGCGTACAGGCGCAGTTACCCCGGTTGCAAACCTCAAACCGGTGTTGCTTTCAGGTAGTACTGTTAAAAGAGCTACACTGCATAATGCTGATTTCATGGCCGCTTTGGACGTAAGAGTGGGTGATACGGTTTACGTGGAAAAAGGCGGTGAAATTATTCCAAAAATAACCCGAATCGATCTTTCTAAAAGACCTCCTGAACTATTCCCAACCGCTTTTATTACGGTCTGCCCTGAATGTAATACTCCGTTGCAGCGCCAGGAGGGTGAAGCTTCATGGGTGTGCCCCAATGAAAAAGGTTGCCCACCCCAGATAAAGGGCAGGCTGGTTCACTTTATCAGTCGTAAAGCTATGGACATTGAAAGCCTCGGTGAAGGTAAAATTGAAATTCTTTATGATGCCGGAATCGTGACTAATGTGGCTGATTTGTATGATTTGAATACTGAAAAACTGTTTGGACTAACCAAAACATTTGCTGCTACCAAAAGTAAAAAAGAAAAGAAGATCAGCTTTCAGGATAAATCAGTCAGTAATATTCTAAATGGACTGCAAAACTCAAAACAGGTGTCTTTTGAAAGGGTGCTGTTCGCTTTAGGAATCAAGTTTATAGGTGAAACTGTTGCCCGAAGGCTGGCAAGGCATTTTAAAGATATTGACAGTCTAATGGCTGCCACTATGGGGCAGTTGCTTGCAGTTGATGAAATAGGGCCGAGTATTGCCGGCAGTCTCCTCCATTATTTTACTGATCCTGACAACCTGAATATTGTAAATCGGCTCAGGCAGCATGGCCTTCATTTCAACATAACCGGATCCTTAGAGTTGCTGAGCGATAAATTAGCCGGCATGACGGTAGTAGTAAGTGGTACCTTCTCGTTATTCCCTAAAAGGGATGATTTAAAGAAAGCCATTGAACAGCACGGGGGCAAAGTTGCATCCAGTGTTTCATCAAAGACCGATTTCATTGTTGCCGGTGAAAACATGGGCCCCGATAAGCGCACTAAAGCTACATTACTCAGTATCCCGATTATTTCGGAAGAGGAATTTATTCAACGAATTTCGTAAGGGCGATTTTTAAGCTTACTTTTGCCTCTTACTTCCAACTGAATGAATGTAAAGAATAGTTCCATTATCAAATACTACATTACCATTACGCTTTCTATGGCTTTTTGGGGATTGTCGTTTATTTGGTTTAAGATTGCAGTGGAGCAGTATGAGCCGTTTACCATCATATTTTTCCGTCTTATATTATCATCCCTGTTCCTGTTTTTGTACATAAAGCTTTCGCACAACACTGAAAAGATTGATAGGAAGGACTACAAATGGTTTCTCTTGTTGGCCCTGGCTGAACCTTTCTGCTATTTTCTGGGCGAAAGCTTCGGTCTGAAATATGTTTCTTCCACAGTATCATCCACTATAATAGCTACCATCCCGCTGGCAACTCCAATGGTTGCTTATGCCTTATTAAGAGAGAAGGTAGGGAAGTTTACCATTACGGGAATTATTATTTCTTTTAGTGGAATCGTATATATGCTCCTGAATCGTGATTTCAGTCTGAATGCTGATCCTAAAGGAGTAGCATTGCTTTTTGTAGCGGTATTTTCGGCAGTTGCCTATTCCTTCTTTATTAAAAAGCTTGCCAACAGATACAAAGCTACCACTATCCTGCTTGGGCAGAATGTTATAGGTGCTATCTGGTTTTTCCCCCTGTTTATGATATTCGATTTTAAATCAGTATTAACTATTGTGCCAACAGCAGCTACCATCCTGGCTATACTGCAACTGGCATTCTTTGCTTCGAGTATTGCTTATGTCCTTTTTATAGTATTTGTAGCAAACATGGGAATGATCAAAGCGAATATCTTCACCAACATGATTCCGGTCTTTACAGCAGTTTTTGCATACATTATATTGGGAGAAGTCATTACCTTACAGAAAGTAATTGGCATACTGTTAGTTATCGGGGGTATTGTCATTTCACAGGTTCCGGGAATCAACCAGATGTATTTCAGAAACAGACAGAAAATGAGCAACAACCGTAAAATTCATTAAAAAGTTGCTTTAAAAGGGCAGTGTTTCAAATAATTTTTATACTTTTGCCAACCCTAATCAGGGAAAGAATTATGGCGAGGTAGCTCAGTCGGTTAGAGCGTCGGATTCATAACCCGAAGGTCACGAGTTCAATTCTCGTCCTCGCTACATGTAAAATCTCCACTCTTTTAAGTGGAGATTTTGATTTTCAGCCATAGCTTTTTACTATTACCTGATGCTCTTACCACTTTTCTAAACATTACCTGATGCTTCTGCTGCCTATTCTATACAGAGCACTGTCAACCAATGGTTTATTTAAAGTAGTAACCAACTGAAAAATAGGTAGCATTATTCAAAAACTTATCCAAATGGTCGTCTTTCGCCAGGTACGACAAACCTCGTTTAAAGTTCACACTAATAGAAATTGACATGACCTCCATGCCGATGCCGTAAACTAAACCTGTTTCTGTTTGCTCAAATGTATGATCAAAATCCATTGGTTCACCATGTATAGAACCACTAAAATGATAACTGTAATAACCCCCGAAATTTACATAAAACCGTTGTTTGTAATCTTTCTTCAAGGGAGTTCCCAGTACCAGGCTCACAGGAGTGGTTATGCTATGAGTTCTGAAACTGCCCGTACTATAATCACTTGCTAAAGTTGAATACATTACCTCAGGCTGGATCGATAGGATTTTCGTAATCTTTAGTTGTGTTAACAAACCCGCTTCAAAACTAAATTTATGTTTTCCACTATAGAATTCATTCGGATAGGAATGATGACTACTTCCAATATTAGCCTTCAAGCCATATCTAAAAATGGGTTGTCCTCCATTTTGTGCATAATTAACAAGTTTATTAATAGGGACAAGCGATTCACTATTTGCAATTTGAAGAGTCAAATCATAGAGCAAACCTGAAATTTTTTCCATTCCCTCATAATCAATAGTTTCCCGATCATCTTCCGGTTTATGATATGGGCCGATAATTCCTGATGTAACATATAGAGCAGGGATACCAACCTCACCAAATGATTTTGAATCTGTTCTGTTTGAAATACTGGTGCCTGTTTCTTTTATTTTTATATCATGCTTTTCTGCTATCGCTGCAAGCATTTCATCACCCCCTGTCAAACATCCCATGGCCCCCATAATTATTGAATGGCTTTCGGCATACCGACCTATCATATCAATACTCATCATCAGTTTTACATTTTTGATGGGTACAATATTCTGGCTGACAAAATTTTTCGAACCCAGTAAACCGCTCTCTTCGCCGTCGAAGGCAACGATTACAATACTGCGTTTTAATTTCTCCTTGTTTTGAATCAATGCCCTGCCAAGTTCAATAATTCCGGCAGTTCCTGTTGCATTGTCATCAGCCCCGTTGTAAATTACTTTTACTCCATCATGAAAACTATATGCAACATGATCAAAATGGGCACCCAAAACAATGTACTCCTCTTTTAACGCTGAATCAGAACCTTCAATAACACCAACCACATTGTTCCCAATTAGCATAACAGATTCACCGAATTTTGAATAAAAAGGGTGCAAATAACCATCACCTGCAGGTTTAAGGCCAATTTGCTTAAAATACTCTGCAATATAGTTTGCAGCCTTAGTGCCACCTGGTGTTGACATACCCCGGCCTTCAAGGGAATCGTCAGCTAAAAAATAAACATGTTTTTTCAGTGAATCAGCAGGAATAATCACTTGTCCAAAAGCATCTATACCGATAAAGAATAGTAATGCTAAAGCAGTCCAATTTCGAGTCATCAGAAGTTTAATTAAGATTCAACCATTAATTGCCAAATTTATAAATAAATATCTAAGGTATGGCAACAATGTAAAATTGGGTCATTACATATAAGAAAGGCAAAAACAGCCCTCGACAATGAACCCTAAAGTACACCCTAATCATTGAACAGGTTTAGGTCAAAGTTAAGATAATATCTTGATCTTGTTGTCAGGCAAAACCGGAAATATTTTGTTGACCTCCTACAAAAAGGTTAAAAAAGCTATTCCGGTTCTAAGCTGCAATGTAAAACTTTTTTGCCGGTGTTCCATATTTTAATGATTGATGTGTCCGTGATTGGCATGTGCTATTCTTGTCTGCATACGACATCATAAAATGTGTGTTAACCAAGGTGCTTTATTCCTTTAGTTTCTGTCCATTTTTTTCTGCCGCAGAAATTAAAGCATTCAGATATTTAGTCTTCAATTCCGGCTTAGCTGTTGCACGTCTTGTCTTGTTGTAAATATTTTGAAGGTCTATTAAGTCGTTTATTGGATTTTCAATTTCTTTTATAATAATTCTGTCGTCTATTTCTTCACTTGACAATACTTGAAAAAGCAAGTCCGGTGCTTTCTCAAGAACCGCGAAAAGTGTTTCATTACTGAACTCTGAATACTCGACGTTGTTTTTGCATGAATTGTCAAAAGTGCTCAAAAAATCAAATAAAATTTTAGTTGTCAAACTGTCGAGATGTTGATTTGCAATTCTGACTTTTTCAAGGTCACATTTGACGCATGGTTTAGTAGAGAAAACTGTCTGAACCGTTAAAACTGTCAATATGGCAAATAAATATTTCATAAATGTCCGATTGTCTGAATTATGAGATTCTTCTAATATGAACTTTCAGGTTCCGGAATTCGGACTTATATGACTTTGTTTTTGTGGCTGTCAAGGGCTTTTCGGCTCATATATTATCTACTAATTTCTCCGCTGCTATTTGACTGGCTGAATTGAATACATCCACTGCACCAAAGAAGACCAGAATAGACATAGTAACGTCAGAATATCCATCTCTACCAACCGGAACAA
>JBAXYX010000064.1:0-12582 GCA_041670625.1 Lentimicrobiaceae bacterium
AGTATATCGTTTTTACTGATGAGCTCTGCCATCAACTTCCTATCATAGCTATCTTTAATGTCCGAAAGATCTGCAAAACTCAGATATCTTGATATTTTTCGAGGAGATATCATACGATACTTGATCACCGAGAGCGTTTCGCCTTTTGTTACTCTTATAGTGGAGTAATTTTTAAAGTATTCATAAAAACAGGTAAGCAAACCAGCAGGAATAAAAATAATTCAGAATCTTTACAGTTCTTAGTAAGCATAGGCATGATTGTTAGAACTTTGATCGTTAGAACTTTAAAGGTACTAATAATCTACCTTACTTGCTAATTGTATTTTAGTTTATTTATGTTTATGTATGATTGATGTTTATTTGTGAAAGTATATGTATAAAAAATTCTAAAGCTTATTCTTTCACCTAAATTGACGAAGAACCGGCAATCTGAACCGATATTTTAAGTTTGTATCTGACAGCCATAATTCTGAATAGTATTAAAAAAAATCCCCGGTAACTAGCCGGGGATTTTTTTACTTGATAATAACAAGCTTATGCGTGTAGCGCTCTTTATCTGCATGAAGGATCAGATAGTAAGAACCTTGTTTTAATGAGGATAATAAAAGAGGAATTACATTGCTTCCTTCAGTAATATCAACATCTTTAAGCTCATATATCAGGGTTCCCTGAGGTGAGTATATGCTTATCTCACCCTGGCAGGTTACCGGACTATCAACAGCAATATTGAAGTTTCCTGAAGATGGATTTGGCTGAATATTTACGCTCATTTTTTCCTTTAAAGGAATCTCATCTGTGCTAACAGTAAGGGTTGCTTGCTTAAGAACGATCAGGTTGTCAGGATCGAATTGAAGAGATACAGGTTCCTGATCAAACATAAATGAGTAATTCTGATTATTGAAATCATTCATAACCGTAAACAAGGTATCCCCATTCACAAAGTTCACTTTTATTTGAACAGGCATCTTGAAGAAGCCTGTGTTTGTCTGCACCTGGGTCAGGTTTAATTTTACATTCCACAGATTGTCAGAAACAGGAATGATTTCATACACATTTTCGTAAACAGGATGATTGGGCGTGTAAATCCATTCGTTGAAGAAATAATCAAGGTTCATACCGGTAGTTTCATTCATTTTATCAATGAAGTCACTGATAGTGGCCGACTTGTAACGGAAGTTCACGGTGTCATTTGCATACTCGCGTAAACTGTTGAAAAACAAAGAATCGCCCACTACATTCCGGAACATGTAAAGAACGCATGACCCTTTCAAATATGTTATGGCATAATTGAACAATATATCATTTGATGGCGGGTTTGCAATCCATGAGGAATCTGAAATCGGCCAACCCGGATTGTAAGTCATATAGTAAGCGGCATTATACTCAATTTCATTAACATAAGCATTATATCCGTGTACTTCACCCGTCCACAGAGCTTCAATATAAGTTGCAAATCCTTCATTAAGCCAAATATCTGACCAGGTAGCACACGTAATCATATCACCGAACCATTGGTGGGCATATTCATGAGCAACAATACTGGAATACCAGCAGCCGGGGCATAAACTGGTAAGTGTTTGATTTTCCATACCACCCCATTGGAATTGGTTATTAAGAGTTGCAAAGCCATTCTTTTCAAAAGGATGTTCTCCAAATAGTGAAACATAAAAATCAGTCAGGGGGACTGCCATATTAATCATTTGCATTGGATTTTCGCCCTGGTTATAATAAAAACGGATAGGTAATATATCGTTAGGATTGTTTGGATTGATACGGTTTACAATGTTTAACTTATAGTTTACTTTTGAGGTCATCGCCATCAGGTAAGTAGCAATGGGGTCACGACTGATCCATGTGTACCATAACGAATCAGCTACAATTACTGAATCAGCAAGGCGACCATTAGAACCAAGTTTTACATTTAAAGGCACCTTTGTACGTAATTGTAAGGTTGCTTTATCACTGGGTTCGTCAAAACATGGAAACCATTTACGGGCACCCTGAGGTTCACAATCAGTAAATGCAAACCCGTTACTTACATAAAAGGCGTTATCAACAACATTCAGATGGTTGTATTTGATAGATATAGTTACTGTTTCGCCGGGTTGATAGGTTCGGTCAAGATCTACCTGCAATCTGTTAAGCTTATGGCTGAATGAAACTCCGCTGCCACCAACTGACACTATTTGCAGTGATGCATTTTCAGCATTGAGAATGATAGATGACAATGTGCTGTCCACCTTAAAAGTAATCGTATTAGTTCCGCTGAAACTCTTTGGGAAAGGGGAGGAGTAACAATGAAACAGATCAAGATCAAGGTTATAATTAAGCACATCATAATCATGCTTGGGTGAGTTGGGAGAATACCTCGCGAAAGGGGTCAGGCTTTTTTGATTCCTTGAAGCACATATTTCACTGCCTCGCATGGTGCTATAATCCTGTGCTGAAACATTAATGCAAAACAGAGCCAATAAAAATAAAAGGGTAGTGTTTCTTTTCATAAGTTTAGGTTTGAGGGATCAAATATAATGTTTATGCCAATATCTACCTTGTAAAGACCACATTTAAGGACCAAAATAAACAAATATTTATAATACTTTTGCTTTACGAAACTTATCAGATGCGTTGGAGAGTATATTTATTGGCCCTTATTGCAATTTGTTGTCTGCCGTGTTGCAGACAACATCAAAAAGAAGCATCATTACTTACTGTTTTTAAGTATAATGAATCGGCAGGTATCACATCACTTGATCCCGCATTTGCACGTAACCAGGCAAACATTTGGGTAGTTAACCAGGTTTTCAACGGTCTGGTACAACTTGACAGTAACCTCCGGATACAACCATGCCTGGCTAAAAGATGGGAGCTGTCGGCAGATGGAAAGACCTACACCTTTATTTTACGTGACGATGTTTACTTCCATAATTCACAGGTATTTAAGAAAGGTAAAGGACGTAAGTTTGTAGCCGCTGATGTGGAATATAGTTTAAAGCGCCTCATGGATAAACAACTTGCATCACCGGGCGCCTGGATTATGAATAAGGTGGCATTAAAGAATGATGTTCCTATGGTAGAGTCCCTTAACGACACTACTCTTCAAATTACATTAACGAGTCCGTTTCCTCCATTTATTGGTATGCTGAGTATGCAGTACTGTTACGTGATACCAAAGGAAGCAGTTGATTATTATGGGGAGGATTTCAGAGTTCATCCTGTAGGGACAGGGCCTTTCATGTTCAAGATGTGGAAAGAAGGGGTTAAACTGGTGCTCTTGAAGAATCCAAATTACTTTGAGAAAGATAAAAATGGACAGAAACTTCCTTACCTGGACGCGGTTGCAGTAACCTTTATAATTGATAAACAAGCTGCATTCCTTGAGTTTGTAAAAGGAAACCTTGATTTTATGTCAGGGTTAGATGCAAGTTATAAGGATGAATTATTAAGTTCTACCGGTCAGCTTAAAAGCAAATACAAGAATCGTATTGATTTAATTACTCAACCATACTTAAATACAGAATACTTAGGGATACTATGTGATCAGAATAATCCTCTGTTAAAAGACAGTCCATTGAAGGACATCAGGGTTCGCAAGGCACTGAATATGGGATTTGACCGTTCCAGGATGATTCGTTACCTGCGAAACGGAATAGGGAAACCGGGTACAGCAGGCATTATTCCCAACGGATTGCCCGGGCATCCTGAAAATCCGGGATTTGGCTATCAGTATGATCCGGCTTTAGCTGCCCGGCTTCTTGAACAGGCCGGTTATCCTTTAGGTAAAGGACTGCCGCCCATTACTATATCCACAAATGCTTCATATCTCGACATAAGCCAGTTTATACAAAGCCAACTCTCACAATTAGGATTTAACATTAAGATTGATGTTTCACCTCCCGGGACTTTACGTGAGAATATAGCTCAGGCGAGAGTCACTTTTTTTAGAGGATCATGGATTGCCGATTATCCTGACGCTGAAAATTATCTCTCTCTATTTTATTCCGGCAATAAAAGCCCGAAAGGACCTAACTACACTCAGTTTGAGAATGCGTATTTCGACAAGCTCTACGAGAATGCTATCAATGAGACTGATGATTCAGCCAGATACCGGTTATATAGTGAAATGGACAGCGTGATGATGGAGCAATCGCCGGTGGTTGTTCTTTTCTACGACCAAGTATTAAGGTTTGTCAGAAAAAACATTCATCAACTTGGGTCAAATCCTCTTAACTTGCTGGAATTAAAAAGGGTCACTAAAGATAATAAATTGAAATAAATGATAATCAAACCATTATAAATCAATTAATGCACTGATGAGTCTTTAATGGTATGGTAATGGTACGGTAATAATAAAAAATGGTAAGGGAATCACTTACGAGTGCAAATCAATTGATTAACTGATGAATGTTATTAAGCTTTTGTGAGTTCTCCTGTCCCCTCGAGCGTGCAAATCAATTGATTAGCTGATGAATGTGCTTGCAGAATAAAGAAAATTTGACTGGTAAATTAGGGTACTTGCCTATAGAATACGAAAATGTGTTACGCTATTGGTGTAGTTGTTTGAGAGAATATTTTGAGTAGCGGATGATTACGTATAATAGTGTTAATTTTAATAGGTTGACTCATGATTATATAATCAGCTATCAGTATATTTGCCTCAGAGAATTTATGGATTAGAAGATGCATAAGCAGTAGTTGCCTCAGATAATTTAAGGATTAGAAGATGATTAAGCAGTAGTTACCTCACAAAATTTAAGGATTAGAAAGTTATTGGGCAGTATGGTTTTATCAGAATGATTTACGGATTTGTGTGAGGTATAATGAAATTGTGATCAGATAAGTACTATGATATTGGGGTAGTTGCCTCAGAGAATTTATGGATGAGAAAATGATTAAGCAGTAGGTACCTCATAGAATTTATGGAATAACCGGTAATAATGACTGTAAAGAAATAGAGTATCAACACGATTAAATATTGCACGTAAAACTGAAGACCTTATGATTCATAACTATAATAAAATAAAGCCCGAAGACCTCAAAGATAATGTCATTCAATTGATTGGCAAGCAATGGATGCTGATAACAGCAGGCAATAAAGACCATTTTAATACCATGACTGCAAGCTGGGGCGGAATGGGTGAATTATGGAACAAACCTGTTGCTTTTATTTTCATTCGACCAACAAGGTACACCTATGAATTTATTGAAAGTGAGGAGTATTTTACCTGCTGTTTCTTTGAAGAGAAACATCGTGATAAATTGAACTTCTGCGGTAAATATTCAGGACGGGATCGTAACAAAGCTGCCGATGCACACCTGACTCCTTTATCAACATCACACAGTATGTATTTTGACGAAGCGCGGTTGGTAATTGAATGTCGAAAGATGTATTATCAGGACATCAACCCTGACAACTTTATGGATCCCGGTATACAGGTGCATTATCCTAAATGCGATTATCATCGTCAATACATTGCTGAGATTACTTCGGTCTGGATCAGGAAAGAAAATTAATAATTTGATTTGATCAGGTTTATTATCATTAGTTTTAGTATTTTTATGCTTTCAAGTAGGAATAATTATCAGAAACTTAAAAACTATTGAATTGGGGTTTATAACCGACATTAGGATTTACTTTGGCAAACAGGCACTTCGTACAGAAATGTTAAAAGCCAAGCGTTTAAAGAAAGCTATTAACCTTTCTGATGCCACTACTATTGGGTTAATATACCAGTTGGATTCGGAAGAAGAATACAATAGAGTGAGTGAATTCACAAAGAAATTACAGGAACAGGGTAAAAAAGTACAGGTTATTGGTCTGTATAATATTAACAGGATACCGGTTTTTTACATTCCTAAACTTTCTTATGATCTTTTATTGCCAAAAAATCTTGACTTGTTCTTTAGGCCCAGAGATCCTTTTGTAAATAGATTTATGGATGAACCTTTTGATATATTGATTGATCTGAGTAGTCCTGACAATTTCCCTCTGCAATACATTGCTTGTCTGTCAAAAGCTTCTTTTAAAATAGGCAGGATGATAGATGATCGTAAACTTCCTTATGATCTGATGATAGATACGGGGCCTGAAATTGACAGCCAGGAATTAATAGATCAAATAGTCCACTATACCAATGTAGTTGAATTTAAACCTTCGAACCATAAAGAATCATAAATGCCGAATAATTACCATGCACTATGAATAAGAAATTTATAGGAACAGGAGTCGCACTGGTAACTCCTTTTCATAAACAAGGTGTCATCGATTTCGGATCTTTAGAGAAATTGATCGAATACACTATCAGCAATGGAGTCAATTATCTTGTTGTGCTTGGGACAACAGGTGAATCAGCCACTCTTTCAAAAGATGAAAAAATAGCTGTTATTGAGTTCGTAAAAGAAATTGTGAACGGTAGAGTTCCAATTGTAATGGGAATAGGCGGCAACAACACTCAGGAAGTAGTGGATCAACTCAAAATAGTTGATTATGATGGTGTTGATGCAATCCTTTCTGTTACTCCATACTACAACAAACCAACGCAAAGAGGTTTGTATCTGCATTACAGGCAGGTAGCATGTGCAACACATTTGCCCATTATATTGTACAACGTACCCGGGCGTACAAGCGTGAACCTGAAGCCTGAAACTACACTTCAATTAGCTAATGAGTTTGATAATATTATTGGTATTAAGGAAGCTTCAGGTAATTTAATGCAGATTATGGAAATAATACGTCAAAAGCCTGCCGGATTCCTGGTTATTTCGGGTGATGACGGATTGACTATGCCCCTGATTGCTGCCGGTGCTAATGGTGTGATATCGGTTGTTGCCAATGCTTATCCAAAGAGTTTTTCCAATATGGTGAACGCAGCATTAAAAGGCAATTTTAAAGAAGCCCGCGAAATTCATTATAATCTCCTGCCATTTATTGAGGCTTTATTTGCTGATGGGAGTCCAGGAGGTGTGAAGTTTGCGCTTGAAAACATGAAAATGATTCATAACCACTTGAGGTTACCGATTGTAAAAGTCAATAAATCAACACAAAATTTATTAGCCAGCCTGATTGCTGAGTTAAAGGAAAAGGGAATAGAAAATTAATGTATAAAGATGAAGACTAAACTAACTGCTATCCTAATCCTATTCTCGCTCTTTAGCTTTGCCCAACTTCCTGTATCTTCTTATAAGACTAAAGAGGTGTTTGGTAACAGAGGTGAGATCTACTTTGTTCTAAAAGGAGCTGCTAATGATGCAAACCGGCTGAGCCGAATTATAAGTATTGATAATGTTAAGGATGGCGATGTTTATGCTTATGCTAACTTCAAAGAGTTTGAAATGCTCCGTAATTCCTTTGATTATGACTTTTATCAACTGACGAAGCCAAGTGAATTAGCTATTCAGCCTATGTCAGGTGTTGCCAGGGAAGTGTTAGACTGGAATTACTATCCCACCTACACAGCTTATCTGCAGATTATGCAGGACTTTGCAACTAACTTCCCCTCAATCTGCAAAATTGATACCATCGGCTCAACGAATGATGGACGACTTATACTAGCTGCAAGAATAAGTGACAACGTAGGAGTTGAAGAGAATGAACCGGAGTTCCTTTATACTTCGTCGATTCATGGAGATGAAACAACAGGTTATATTTTGACTCTGCATCTGATTGATTACCTGCTAACAAACTATAACATAGATGATAGAGTTACCAACCTGGTAAATAACATTGATATCTGGATTAACCCACTGGCAAACCCGGATGGGACTTATGCAGGAGGTAATAATACAGTTAATGGAGCAACAAGATATAACGCCAACTATGTTGATTTAAATCGTAATTATGCTGATCCTGATGATGGTCCTCATCCTGACGGCAATGCATGGCAAACGGAAACTGTGGCTTTTATGAATTTCGCTGAAAGCAGAAATTTTGTTATGTCAGCTAACTTTCATGGTGGTGCTGAAGTTGCAAATTATCCATGGGATACCTGGAGCAAGCTAACCGCAGATGACAATTGGTGGGAATACGTAGCCAGGGAATACGTTGATACAGTTCATGCCTATGGGCCTTCAAACTATTTCCGTGACCTGAACAATGGAATTACTAATGGGTATGCATGGTACACTATTACAGGCGGTAGGCAGGATTATATGAACTATTTTCATCAGTGCAGGGAAATCACCTATGAAATATCATCAACCAAATTGTTACCTGCTAATCAATTGTTAAACTTTTGGAATTATAATTACCGTTCCTTGCTTAATTACCTGGAACAGGTTCAATACGGAGTCAGAGGTATCGTTACGGACACGATCACTAATGAACCTTTAGAAGCGCAAGTGTTTATCAACAATTATGATATCGACAGTAGCATGGTATTTTCATGTTTCCCGATGGGGAATTACCATAGATTACTCAAAGCCGGAACATACAATATAACCTATTTCGCAGATGGCTATTTGCCGAAGACCAGGAAGAATGTAGTTGTTACAGATAAAGGGACCGTAACGCAGAATGTTCAGTTGTGGGATGGGTCACCAATTCCCGAATTCACCTCATCTGACACTCTCGTAAACACCCATGACACCATTCAGTTCTTTGATCATTCAGGAGGTTCACCTACTACCCGTTTATGGACTTTTGAAGGAGGCACACCCACAACATCAACAGAAGCCAACCCTATGATTATTTATTCAACTGTCGGTAATTATGACGTTACTCTTTATGCAGCTAATATGATTGGGAATAGTACCCTGACCATTGAGGACTACATTACCGTAAAGAGTGGGGTAGGGGTACCGACTCAGGAGATCACAGATTTAACTGTTTATCCTAATCCGGCAGGCAATCAAGGAGTGTTTATTGAATCGTCAACTGCTCTGATCCATTATGAATTAACGGATATACTTGGCAAGGTGATGATCTCAGAGCAGGTTAACGGTTCTAAAGTGAATATTGCCACTTCCATGCTTAAGAATGGAATCTATCTCTTAAAAGTCCTGAATACTACAGGATACAAGACTTTCAAGATAATCGTTAATAACTAAAGAAGGCATAAAGCAGTACTAAAGTGAATATGGCCACTTCCACACTATAGAGTGGAATCTATCTCTTAAAAGTCCTGAATACTAGGGGATACAAAACTTACAAGATAATCGTTAATAACTAAAAAAGGCATAAAGAAAGCATGAAGAAGGCATGAAAAAGTACTAAAGTGAATATTGCCACTTCCACACTATAGAGTGAGATTTATCTCTTAAAAGTCCTGAATACTACGGGATACAAGGCTTTCAAAATAGTCGTTAATAACTAAAAAAGGCATAAAGCTGTAATAAAGAAGATATAAGACTGCAAAAGAATGACCCAATCTCTATTGTATAATTAAAGTAAAGCTAACACCAGCCAATACTCTATAATAATTAAGTCACTATCTCGAATAAATAATAAAGGAAAGCCATCAGCAGATGTGACGCTATTATGATCAAATCACTTTCTCTATTGTATAATTAAAAGTAAAGCCTGGTAAAACTGATACCAGGCTTTAATTTATTATTCAGTTTAGTAATATACTACCACTGATGGATCCCATTGACACCATCCCAAAGTCCAGTCAACAGTACCAATAGCACCGGCAAACTCCACTTTCTCGAAGAAGCTGCCAGCTTTAGGGGTATTATTCCATCTGGCTGCAGTTAACAGAATTGAGCCTGTATTAGGAGTTACTTTAGGATTTAATGTAGTATATAGGCTCTGGTCGATACCTGCATCCTGCCATGTATTCAGAATCTGATTATTATAGGTAGAAGTGTTGTACCATGTATTAACTTCAAAACCTGGTGCAACATTTGCATTGACCTGTTTAAGAGGGCTATTGCTGTTATTAGTACTGCCACCCCAATTGTTATTGCCCCAGTTTTCAACCCCTGCCAATATGACATTTCTTATTTGGAGTTCTTCATTCAGAGCATGTTGACTGACACCACGTTTGGTATCATCCATAAACAGGCCTGTTGGGAATCCTGCTAAGAACGAATTATATAAGCAGGGCATACTGTTTTTCCTAAACTGAGCAGCATTCTGTAAATGAGGAAGAACAACATTATCTGCAGTGTACTTTGGTCCAATAATCGAAACATTTGAGAATACGGTCTGGGTATAAGGTGTACTTACAGTACCAGCTCCATCATTATCTATCTCAAATCCATTGGAATAAGAGTCATCGCCCAAGTTTGCGTCCCTTATAGCTATTGCAAACTGTATAAAACCGTTATGACCGAAGTCCATATCGAAATCATCATCTTTAGTTCTGTATGATACTAAATACTTCGCATTAACAGTACCTCCGAAAAATTCAAATGAATCATCTAATCCATAGGAGCATTGCACATGTTCAATTACTGTAGCATTCCCAACACTGGCCAGAGTCAATGAATTAGTTTCTTTGTTAGCTTGTATGGCATTACCTGCAAATTCTATACGAACATATCTAAGGACTCCGGAGTTATCATTGGAAACATTACCTCCGTAAAGAGCACCATAATCACCTTCCAATTCAACAGAAGCACCTTGATTATTAGGTGCACGGCCACAAATTACAATACCACCCCAATCACCTGGAACACGGTTACCAGCTTCACTTTCAGAAGTAAATACTATGGGGGTATTTGCAGTACCATCAGCTATTATTTTCCCCCCGCGATTAATTAACAAGGTTCCTTTACTGTCGTTAGCACCAATAATAAGGGTACCCGGCTCTATGTTAAGGGTAGCACCATCCATCACTTTCACCAAGCCATTCAGCCTCCAGATCTTATCAGATGTCCAGGTAGTATTGGCTGATAACTCACCTGATACCTGTACTATTTCTTTTTCCGACAGTTCAAGAACAGTTACTGTAAAAATCTCTTGATCTGACTTCCTGTTGAGGGAATCAATTGCTTCAAAAGAAAAGTTTATTACAGTTCCTGCTACCTGGGTTGATTCAATATTGTATGAAAATTCATAGCTGGCAGTTTTTTCATAATTAAAAGTAACCGTTTCAAACAAACTGCCATCTTTATAAACAATAAGATTATTTAGTCCATTGGGTGCATTGATAGTAACCGTTGAAATTACAGTGTTACCCGGTATTCCTGATGCAGCAGTATTTGTTAATGTGATAGACGGACTAGCACCGGTAAGATCGATTGGATCATCCTCTTTACATCCATTCATTAATAGAACACTTGCAAGAAGAAACATAATACTCCTTAAGCAATGATAATGCAACTTTTTCATAAATAGTTTTGATGTTTTACATGGGTAAAGATATATGGTAATCGGCAATTGCACAAATACCAGTCTGTATTTTGTAAAAAATGAGTGATGATTATTGCTGCGGGTAATTCCTTTTCCCGAAAATTACAGTTCCTATGCGTACCATCGTACTGCCTTCTTCAATAGCAATAAAATAATCACTCGACATGCCCATAGAGATTTCAGTAAAGTAATCTTTATCAGCAAATGATGTTTGCTTCAACTTGTCAAAAAACGCTTTTAGTGATTTAAATTCACGATGCACTTGTTGTTTATCATCAGTAAATGTAGCCATCCCCATCAATCCTTTAATGCGAATATTCTGCATTTCAGCGAATTCCTTACTTGAAAGCAATTCTTCAGCCTCATTAAAATCAAGCCCAAACTTCGTATCCTCACTCGCAATATAAATCTGCAGCAAGCAATCTATTACCCTGCTGTTTCTGGCAGCCTGCTGATTGACCTCATGTAGTAATTTCAAACTGTCAATACTATGAATCATGTAAACAAATGGAGCGATGAATTTTACTTTATTTGTTTGCAAGTGGCCAATAAGATGCCATTTAATATCATTTGGTAACAAGGGCTGTTTGGCAATCATTTCCTGTACTTTGTTCTCCCCAAAGTCAAGTAGCCCCAGATTATAGGCTTCCCTGATTTCCTCAGCCGGATGAGTCTTGCTAACAGCTATTAATTTAACATAGGGAGGAATTTCATTGAGTAGCTTTTCAACCTGATCCTTCATAATAGTAGATTATTAATTTTGAAGTATAGTTGCAAAGATAATCAGTAATTGTTTAGAACTTACCTGCTGGACTACTGTGAATGCGCCAGCTTTTGGTGCAACGATAATCAGTCCTTTATTAGAACTTATATGTTGGGCTACTATGTATACACCTGCCTCTATTGCAATGACCACCAGTAATTGATTAGATCTTACATGGTGGACTACTGTGAATACATCTGCCTCTAGTGTAACGATAATTAGTCATTGATTAGAACATGCTTGTTGGATTATTGTGACTACACCTATATCTAGTGTAATGATAATCAGTAATAAATTAGAACATACGTGGTGGACTACTGTGAATTCACCTGTATTTGGTGCAACGATAATCAGTAATTGATTAGATCTTACGAGGTGGGCTACTATGAATACACCTGCCTCTATTGCAATGACCACCAGTAATTGATTAAAATATACACGGTGGAATACGGTGAATGCACCAGCCTCTGGTTCAATGATTATCAATAATTGATTAGAACTAACGTGGTGGGCTACTGTGAATACA
>JBAXYX010000065.1:0-12387 GCA_041670625.1 Lentimicrobiaceae bacterium
AGCAATAAGCAAATGTAGTGCAGAACAATGCCGGTGAACCGAGTGGCATCGTTCTGCTTATTTTTACCATTTAACAAGCATTTTCCCTTTATCATTATTGATTGAAAATTTTAACACAGGTAACTTTTGATGAAATGGTTCAATGGACAATGGATCAGTTTCAGGTAATGCATTCAGTAAATCTACTTCAGTTTTCTGAGTTTGAATATCAAGGCCATTGAACTTGAACTTCTCGTTAGCAAAACCATGCAGCAAAACTTCAATTACCTTGAATTTGCTAGTAAAGCTTCCTGTTACAGGCTCTATGGTAATCTCTTTCATGACAGGATCATAAGTTATTCTCCTAGTGTAAAATATATTTTTCAGATAGTCGTAGGTTATTCCATCATCCTCATAATAATCAAATGAAGATGCTTCTTTTCCTGCAAAAACATGCAGAAACAGAGTATCACCAGGTATTTCACTGCTGTATTGAGCCCCCTTTTGAAGCGGAATAATTGAACCTGCTTTAACATATACAGGAAGCTGGTTGAGCACTGATTCTGCAATTATTTCATTAGTACCCTTATAATATTTTCCATTATGAAGGTCATACCAATTCCCGGCAGGAAGATATACTTTGGTTAATGCCTTTGTGCTCTCAACAGGTGCTACCATAAATGCAGGTCCAAACATATACTGTTGTTGGTAAATGGACAGATAAACCTTGTCATCAAATGTATGATCAATAGCCAGACTTCTGGAAACAGGCATACCGTCAACTACTGATTGGTGAAATGCCGAATAAATGTAAGGCAACATTTTATACCGGAAACTAATATAGTCCCTGCATATGCTTTCTACTTCTTCTCCAAAAGTCCAGGGTTCGGCTTGGCGAGTATTGTAAGATGAGTGACTTCTGAAGAAAGGAGTGAAAGTACCAATGCTTATCCAGCGGGCAAATAGGGAAGGAGTAGCATCCTGGCCGAAACCCCCAACATCAACTCCTGCAAATGAAACGCCACTTAAGCCCAGACTGTTTACAATCCTGGTACCCAGCATCATATGCTCTTCGGTTGACTGATTGTCACCAGTCCATAATGCTGTATAACGTTGCAGTCCGGCATAACCTGCACGGGTAAGTATTAATGGACGACGGTTGTTCATAAGCTTTTTTGTTCCTTCAAACGTACTTTTCGCCATGAGCATTCCGTAAACATTCTTAGCTTGACGGTAAGTTGCATGTTCTCCTTCCCAGTTAAAATCAACCAGGTCAGGAGTAAAGCCACCACCCCAGGAAGCAATTTCATTCATATCGTTCCAAAAACCCTCCACTCCGCTTTTTACCAATCCGTCAAACTTATTGCCCCACCATTGCCGGACAGTTGGTTTTGTAAAGTCAGGGAAGTAACACCATCCCGGCCATACTTGAGCGGAATATAATTTGCCATCAGGGAACTTAGCGAAGACGTCCCTTTTTACTCCATCTTCATAAGCTTCATAACCCTGTTCAACTTTTATACCCGGATCAATAATTACAGTAGTATGAATACCCATCAACTTCAGATCATTGATCATTTTAGCCGGGTTACTGAAACGTGCAGGGTGCCATGTGAATATTTTATAGGCATCCATGTAGTGGATGTCCAGATATAATACATCAAGGGGTATTTTTTTCTCACGAAAGTTCCTGGCAATGTTCAAAACTTCTGTATCAGGGAAGTAACCCCAACGGCATTGTTGAAATCCCAATGACCATAAAGGAGGCATACTCATACGGCCGGTTAACCAGGTATATTTGCCAATTATACCGGACATGTTAGTGTCATGGATGAAATAGTAGTCCATTTCACCGTCATCAGCTCCAAAGGAGCTAAATCTGTCATTGCTGGCGCCAAAGTTAAACTGTGAACGGTGTGTATTATCAAAAAAGATTCCATATACCTGATCATTTAATACCCCTATATAAAAAGGGATAGTGACATAAAGAGGATCATCGGCAGGACCATAACGGGGATTATCGGTATTCCAATTGCAATATGCGCTACCCCGACGGTCAAGATTTCCGGTCTTTTCACCAAGGCCAAGAAAACGCTCCCCTTTATGTAGAGTTTTGTATGTGGTGACTTCAGTTCCAATCCATGATGTTCCGAAGGATGGATCATCTTCATTTAGAAGTACGCCATCAGGTGAATAAAAGACAAATCGTACAGGGTTTCGGTTAATCTCAAGCCTTATAAGAGAAGTTTGAAGGATGAGTTTCTTCGTCTCCTCAGTAAAAGTCACCTTTGCGTTCAATGGTTTAACTTCTACAGCATAGGAGAACTTCTCGATGAAATCATCTTTGACAATTCGTACCCTTATTATTCCCTCATCATAAACAGTAACAGATGCTTTGCCATAATCAGTTTTCAACATGAGGGTGTTATCCATGAATTCATGGGTAACAAGGTTACCCAAGCTCTTATTGGATGAACGTTGAGCGTTTACATTGTTCATTAATGGGAGTATGAATGTGATTAGCAGCAAAAATATCAGGTTCCTTTTCATCACTGTACAAATTAAAGGTCATGTAATGGTTCTATTTTACCGGACCCGGTTTGTAATTTACATCGTAAACTGTAAAGAACTCTATACAATTATTCACAATACGATAACTGTAAAGAACTCTATACAATTACTCACAACAAGCAAAGATGACCGTAAAGAGCCCTATGCAATTATTTATAACAAGTAAAGATTAGCTTAAAAATTACTTGTAGTAAACTTTATTAGACCATGCAGGCAACTTAATTTGGGTATTCTGGTCAATTTCTATTACATCATTTGTGAAAAGGGTTTGGTACTTATTACCCGGTTTGACATCTTTTAATGTAACAACGGCTTCTTTCGGACTCAGGTTAAATATACCGATGACTTGCGAGTTGCCTTTTGTACGCATAATGGCAAATATCTGGTCATCTTTTTCAGTCTTTATTCTTTCCCAACTTCCTCCTGCAGTACCATTATATAAGGCTGGTTGCGAAGACTTCAGATCAAGGATGGTCTTATAGAATTCAGTCATTTTGTATTGGTCCCATACAACAGGATCTTTCTCAAAGAATTTGATTCGTTTATTCATTGCAGCTTCCTGACCGGTGTATAATAATGGCATACCGGGAACAATGGTGGCAAGAGTAAAGAATGTTTCAACCGCATTGCCTAATCGTTCAAATTCAGTACCATTCCATGCGTTCTCATCATGGTTGGTGATGAAATACATCCGATAAGCATCCTTTGGATAGATAGAGTCATTTTTTAATAAATATTTTTCTATATCATTTGGCCCTGCTTTACCTTTATAAATCTGGTTCATAATATGGTGAAACTCCCAACCATAAGTCATGTCAAAAGCACTATGGAACTGCGGACCTTCAGCTTCAGCAAGCATAAATACCTTTTTAACTTTATCCAGTTCAGTTCGTGCGGTATCCCAGAAGTCCATGGGTACTTCGGCAGCAACATCACAACGGAAACCATCAATATCATACCTGTCAATCCAATATTTCATAGCGTCAATCATATATTGCCTCATCTCTTGATTATTATAGTCAAACTTAACAACATCCGTCCAATCATATGGGGAAAACATTTTACCGGTCGAATCTTTGGCATACCATTCAGGATGTTGTTTTACTAAAGGGTTGTCCCATGCTGAGTGGTTTGGAACCCAATCAATTATCACATATAGTCCTTGGTCATGAGCTTTTTTAACGAACCGTTTAAAGCTTATCGTATCACCATAATCAGGATTGATACCACGATAATCCTTAACTGAATAGAAACTACCAAGAGTGCCTTTTCTGTTTATCTCACCAATTGGGTGTATGGGCATTAACCAAATGATATCTGTACCCAGTTCTTTTAATCGCGGCAGATGTGACTCAAGAGCTTTAAAGGTTCCTTCTTTGGTAAACTGTCGTACATTGACCTCATAAATACTTACTTTGGTACTCCAGTCAGGATGTTTTACCTGCGTTACCTCTCCAAACCCTTGAGTGCTTTCACTTTGCTTTGACACTCTGCTGCATGAAATACTACTTAAGGTCAGGATACCGAGAAGTAAATAAAGGGCGGCATTTTTTGAATGAATGATCATAGTCTTCAATTTAAGTGTTGTTTACGATGAGAATTAAAGTGCTATTACAAAGTTAAGGTAATTTATTATTTATCAGGAATCAACGATCTAATTATTTAGCTAATTATTTATGAAATAGACTATTAATGTACCCTGTGAGTGATTATTCAGCTAAAATACTCACCGTATCTTTTTTTTGTTTTAAGTTATGGTATCAGCTTCTTTCATTTATTGAACTATGATAATAATGACCAAGTGGGCAGACGGGTTTTCAAGGATGATACAGTGTTGACAACGCTACAGTAATTACCTAAATACAAGTCACTATGCAACTTAAATAGCGGAAAGAGGCCAAAATAAAGTAACATATCGTATCAAATAAGGACCACACATTTGGCAAAACACTATCCAAATACCTAAAATAAAGTAACATATCGTATCAAAAGTTGTTTTAAAAAATGTTGATTTAGGAGACATAGAAACCAGAATATGGATACTTAATCCCAAAAAAAAGAGTGCCGTTTCAGGCACTCTTTTTAAATCATTAGTAGTTTACCGCAAGTTACTTAATGATGAAAAGATCGTCTTTAAGCTTTTGGTTTACTTTAACAGTAAGCACATTCAGATCAAGATTTTGTCCACCCATTGATTGTTTGAGCAGGAATGGAAACATTACCTTGTTTACTTCACGATAGTCGCCATACTCAGAGATTCCTCCTTCATTCACTTCACGAATTAAAAGGCTGGTCTTTGTGTCAAAGTAACGGGTGGTTTGCTTACCTGAAGATTTAGTAAGGATTACCTTATATGCGTCAACATCATTGACTGTTTCAATACCGTCAAGTTGCAACTTAATGCCTAATTGATCATATATAAGCTCAGGATTCATAACAGCCTCCAATTTCATGTCAGCTAATTCATCGCCTTCAAGTTTCTTGCTTTCACCGTTCATAGGGGAAAAAACAACAGCGTTGGTCCCATCATATGCCATTTTCTGGAACACCATATCACCTGCGCCAATTTTCATCATGTATTTATCAGGAGCTTTCTTATAAATGTCAAAACCAATAGTCATGCCTTGCATGCTGGTTGTGGCATTAATAGTTACATCCTTAATTTTATTTAATGCTTTTGCGCCACCAATAGCATTAACATAAGCATTGATAACATCAGCAGCAGTCATCCCTTCGGGAGCAGGTTTTACCTTCTTGGCAGGATCGTATTCATTACCTTCTACATCAAAGTACCTTATGGCACTCTTACCTGCGAAAGCCTGCAACTTAGAACTGATATCCGATGCTTTACCTACAGCTACAATATAATTATTGTCGGGTAGGATATATTTGTCTGACATTGCCATAACATCTTCAGCAGATACTGCAGCAAGGTTTTTCAGGTAGTTAACATAATAATCAGCAGGTAGTTCGTAGCGTGAAGTGTTGATTGCGAAGTTGGCAACCGTTTGGGGGTCTTCAAGGCTCAGAGCGAAGTTGCCTGCCATATAATTTTTAGCCAGTGAAAGCTCATCAGCAGGAACAAGTTCTTTGCGAATCCGCTTCATTTCATAAAGAATTTGATCGACAGCGCTATCTGTAACGGAATTGCGTATTTCAGTATTTGCCGAGAAACTGCCTGCATATTTATCCGACTTTAATCTTGAGTAAGCACCGTAAGTATATGCTTTATCTTCACGCAGGTTGTTGAACAAACGAAAAGTACCACCGCCTAAGATTGTATTAGTAACACGTGCTTTAATAGCATCAGGTGATCCTGGTTTAAGGTCAACAGGATAGCCAATGTTCAGGGTAGTTTGAACAGCATCAGGACGGTCAACAATAGCCACTACATTTGATGCAGGTAACTTGGGGTCTTGGAGCTGAATATTCGGAACTTCAACTTTCTGCCATCCCGAAAAATACTTCTCCATGTTTGCTTTAGCTTCGGTGAGGGTGATATCACCTACGATAGCCATATAAGAGATCTGGGGTTTAAAGAATGTCTGATAGAAAGTCTTGCACTGATCGGCTGTTAAGCTTTTAACAGACTTCTCCGTCATTGATTCACTATAAGGATGGTTAACACCATAAAGAAGCTTTTTGCTTACTCTTTCACTAATAGCAGAAGGTTCATCTTTTTCTGACTCAAGGGCTGACAGACTGCGCGTACGTACTTTTTCCAGTTCGTCAGCATTGAAAGAGGGGTTTAACATTACATCCGACATAAGCTGCAACAGCTTGTCGTTGTGTTTTTTCAAGCCGGAGGCATACAAGCCTGTACTGCTTGTAAACAGGCTGGCACCAATAAAATCGATTTCTTCATCCAACTGATCTTTCGTAAGGTTAGAGGTTCCTGTGCGGAGCATCTGCCCGGTAATATCAGCCAAGCCGGCTGATTCACCTTCAGCAACAGGTACATAATCAATCAGCAGAGAATAGGAAACACGTGGAATTTTATGGTTCTCAACAACAAATACCTTCAGACCGTTATCGAGCGTGAAAGATTCATATTTGCCGATATTGATTACAGGGGCTGGTCCTGGAAGTGGTTTGATACTGCGATCAAGGGTTTGTTCCTGTTTTTTAACAGGACGTTTTGTTGCTTGCTTAGTAGCCTGTGAAAAAACCATTGCAGGCAATAGAACCAGGGTGATAAGTAATGTTTTAAAGATATCTTTTTTCATGATCGGGTTCATTTTACATGCTTTTTTTTGGTAAATAATATAGAACTACCCTGTTTTCTTTGGTCAGGTACTGGTTGGCGACCCTCTTGATGTCAGCCTTGGTTACATTCATAAACTTCTGTAACTCAGTGTTGATAAGGTTGGCATCATTATAATACATATGGTAATCCGAAAGGCTTTCAGCAATTCCGGCCATGGTGGAATTCCTGGTAACAAAATTTACCTCAACCTGGTTACGTAGCTTTTCAAATTCTTTATCAGTGAGTTCTTCATTTTGTGCTCTTGCAATTTCAGCATTCACAGCATTCTCAAGTTCATCGGGTGCTACACCCATATTAGCTATTCCAAAGACCATAAACAGTCCCGGATCTTCCAATGCGAAGGGGTATGATCCTACATAAAGTGCTTTTTGCTGCTTGTCAACAATTGACTTATTGAACCGTGAGCTTTCACCTTCTGAAAGGAGGGTGGTCAGCAAATTTAATGCATAATAATCAGGAGTACCCAAAGCAGGGATATGATAAGCCTGGGCAACTAGAGGTAATTGAACATTGTCGTAAATGGTATCGCGAACTTCGGCAGTCATAGGAGGTTCAATCATCGTGGGTCGAACAATCGGTTTCGTACCGTGGGGAATACTTGAAAAGTATTTATCGATAAGCAATTTAGCCTGTTTACTATCGATATCACCTGCTATAGACAGGGTGGCATTATTGGGAACATAATAAATTGAATGGAAGTTCATGAATTCCTCAAGAGTGGCATTGTTGATAGATTCAGCGGAACCTATAGGCATCCAACGGTAAGGATGAGTTTTATAAGCATGGCTGAAAAGTTGTTCCATGAGTGAACCATAAGGACGGTTATCGTATGATTGTTTACGTTCTTCCTTAACAACACTACGCTGTGTTTCAACGCCTAAGCTGTCGATACGTAAATGGAGCAACCGTTCTGATTCCATCCACAAGCCCAGTTCCAGTTGATTGGAAGGAAGCAGAAGGTAAAAGAATGTACGGTCGAAACTAGTGTTAGCATTCAACTGAGCACCTGCATTCATGGCAATTTTGTCGAATTCACCCCTGGCAATGTTTTCACTGCCTTCAAACATAAGGTGTTCGAAAAAATGAGCAAAACCTGTACGGTCCGAATTTTCATTCTTAGAACCTACATGGTATGAAATGGTAACTGCTACAATAGGAGTAGAGTTATCCTCGTGGAGTATCACATGCAACCCATTGGGCATATCATACTCTTCAAAATCAATCTTGTTTTGTGCACCGGCCGTATTAAAGCATATGAATGCCAGGCAGGTGAACAAGACTTTTGTCAAAGTAAACTTCATAAAACAGGGGTTAAAGTGTTAGTTATAAATTAGTTAAAAATTTTAAAAGCTAATAGGCTGAATCCATCTTTATCAGGCATCCAGGTTTCTGTTAATATACTCACTGTAATCAGTAATGCGTGGGTGGTACTCGTCGTTAAACAAATTTGATGAAATTAAAAAGTCGGCAGTTGATCTGTTACTGGCAGTCGGTATATTGTATAATACGGTAATGCGCAGTAAAGCTTTCACATCCACATCATGAGGCTGTGGCTGCATAGGATCCCAAAAGAAGATCATCAGATCAATTTCACCATTTACAATCAGACTGCCAAGTTGCTGATCACCTCCCAAAGGACCTGATTTAAGCTTACGCAGACGCACATCGTGGAAGTCATCATCATTCAGGCACTTGCGGAATCGTTCTTCAACAAGCCTCCCTGTGCTGCCTGTACAAACTATTTTATGTTTGCTAAGCTTATGAGCGTTAAATTCAACCCATTCCAGCAAGTCCTGCTTACGATTATCGTGCGCTACAATGGCAATTGTTTTCTTTTGTTTCATTGCTTTTTTTAAAGTAACAAAATTAGTGTTTTAATGTTAAGACAAAAGCAAATCAAGCTGTTTAATTGTTTAGATATGTTAATAATAAACCGTGACAATCTTTTGACTAATTTTGTAACGATTTACTTTTAAGAAATTTTCTCAGTAAGTTGCTGAATATTAACAAAAAAACACTTTAATGAACAGAGTATTAGTATTAACCGGCGGTGGTGATTGCCCAGGATTAAATGCAGTGATCCGTGCAATTGTAAAACGGGCTGCTAAAGAAAAGGATTGGGAAGTAATAGGGAGTATAGAGGCTTTTAACGGCATCTTACGTGAACCAACCGAAATAGTAATCCTTGATGAAAAAGCAGTGTCAGGAATCCATTATCAGGGTGGAACCATCCTGCAAACTACTAATAAGGGAGGCCCTTTTGCATGGCCTGTTCGACAGAAAGACGGATCATATATAGCTGTTGACCGTTCTGACGAAATGATACGAAAAATACAGTATCTGGGAATTGATGCAGTAATCAACATCGGTGGTGACGGTTCACAACGTATATCACAACGATTGTTTGAAAAAGGGCTCAACATTATTGGAGTTCCTAAAACCATTGACAATGACCTTTCAGCTACTGACGCGACATTCGGTTTCCAGACTGCTATCCAGATTGCTACAGAAGCTGTGGATAAACTGGTCACTACTGCTGCCAGCCACAACAGGGTACAAATATTGGAAGTTATGGGCCGCAATGCCGGCTGGATTGCTTTGAATGCTGCTGTTGCAGGAGGAGCTGAAGTTTGCCTGCTACCTGAATTCCCTTATGATATTACTAAAGTCATGGAAAAGATAGATTCACGTTTTCAGAGAGGACGAGGATTTATTAATGTTGTAATTTCTGAAGGTGCACGCAACATCAAAGGGAAAGTTGTTTCAAGCAATAGCCTGGAGGTCGGATATGAAAATGTACGTTTAGGAGGTGTAGGCTTCAGACTTGAACAGGAACTAAAGGAAGCAGGATGCGAACACAGTATCCGAACAACTGTCCTTGGTCATCTGCAAAGGGGAGGAGTCCCAATAGCATACGACAGAGTTCTTGCTACCCAATATGGCGTGAAAGCTTTTGAACTTGTTTTAGCAGGTGAGTATGGAAGAATGGTATCATATCGACATCCATATATTACATCTGTTACTCTTGAGGAAGCAATTCAAAAACCAAATCTAGTGGATGCAGATACTGCTCTAATGAAGACAGCCCGGGGTATAGGTATTGGATTTGGTGACTAAACAATACAAATAGTATCATTAATAGAATAATACGGCAACAGTCTGGTAATAGCCAGGTGTATTATCAGGCTGTTTTACTTTATTGAAATTAATCTATTTAGCATGATATCTTCCAAAGTCTGTATAGTAAAATATTACCAAAGTAGTGGTAAAGATTGCCTTAGCGCTCTCTTCTTCCAAAGACTAAATAGTAAAATATTATCCCGATTAAAGCACCTGATATATTGGCTAAAAGGTCAAGCATAGAATAATGCCTTCCAATGGCCATTAAACGCTGAAATATTTCCATCAGCAGTCCCCATGAAATAGCCAGGATTAGCACAAGAGGATATATCCACAGTTTCCTTGCACCTGAATAATGTCCGTCTTTGACTACTGAGGAGGGATCAGGGAGCCCAGACTTCATTGTTCTTGCACCTGAATAAAATCCGTATCTGACCGGGTATCTTCGGTTATCACATGACCATGCGGCTAATATGCAAAAGCCCAAGTACATAGTAAAATGGACTACCTTATCAATGTTAGGAAAGTAAATAAACTTCGGAATGTTGCTTGGTGGTGTTAGTGAAGCGAATGCAATTATAGTAACGTAACTAACAAATACAACCCATCGCCATAACCACGGGACTGTATAAAATATTTTTTTTATCAAATGATTATAATTATTTATTTAGCAGTACAAAGTTAATAATGTTTCCAATACTGACGGACTTGATTAAGACAAATCAGGGAAATTATTGTATTGTTGCTTTGGGAAATTATTTTTGTAATTTTATTCCTTCTTTCAATCATTCATAAAAGTGATTAATTGTTTAAATCTTTTTTCATCTATAAATTCTATCATCTTGTTAAAAACATGTGGTAATGGAATACACTGAGAGCTACTTCAAATTAAGCAAAGCATTTTCATCTGATCAGCAGTCTATCGAAGTAGAAGATAAGATAATTCAGAAGTTCAGCTTTCACTCTGTTTCTCATGATATTTTGCCGGGTCTTGATATCCATCATTGTAAAGAACATAACCTTGATTTTAATGAAAGCTACTCATTCTCAAATAGCATAGGTGCCTTTGGTGATATTATTCACGTGAAGGATACTCTGGTTGATGAAAATAAAGACTTTACCTATTTTATAATACGGCCTGCCGGTTCTAAAACAGTTAACAGGGTCACCTTTATGCTTCATGGCTTCAATGAAAAGAACTGGGATAAATACTTTTCATGGGGAAATGCACTGTGCGACCGCACACAAGGTGCAGTGGTGTTTTTTCCTCTTGCATTTCATATGCAGCGGGCACCTTTGGAATGGAGCGATAAGAGAGAGATGTTTCTCTTAAGTGAATTACGTAAAAAGCTGTTCCCGGATGTTGTTGATTCAAGCCTTATTAATGTGGCTAGCAGCGTTCGATTGCATTATATGCCTCAACGTTTTATCTGGTCGGGATTGCAGTCTTATTATGATATTATTCAACTGATTGAGGATTGTAAGCAAGGGAAACATTCACTTATTGACCGTGACTTTACATTTAATATATTTGCTTATTCAATTGGCGGACTGGTTGCTGAGGTACTTAGACTATCAAACTATAGAAACTATTTCAGTGATACGAAAGTCTGCTTGTTTTGTAGCGGATCGGTATTTAACCGTATGTCTCCTGTTTCAAAATATATACTTGACAGTGAAGCTACAGTAGCAATGTATTCCTACCTGACTGAACACCTTGATCACTTTTTCAAAAAAGACTCTTTACTTCAACATTATATGAATGGAGATCATCTTGAAGGTAAAGTTTTCTATTCTATGTTACGTTATAATAGGATGAGAGAATTCAGGGAAAATCTGTTCCGTAAAGCAGCAGATAGCTTTTATGCCATTCCATTACATAAAGATGCTGTTATACCTTCAAACGAGGTGGTAGATACCTTAAAAGGTGCATATAGAGATATTGATATCAGGGTTGAAGAGATGGATTTCAATTTTCCATATAGTCATGAAAGCCCATTCCCTATTAATAAAAGTGATAGTAAGCTGGTCGACTTTAGCTTTAGTAATGTTTTTGATAAAGCTGGAGCGTTTTTAAAGTGATATACCAATAGGACAGGAAGAGTACCGGGTTCAATCTCTATAAACCTTCACGGTTAATTTTAGAAGCAGTTATATGACGCTCGAAGATTTCTATGCTCAATCTCCATAAATCTTCACCATTAATTAAAAAAGGTTATTGGGACAAGCCTATTCCTGAACCATTCAATCACCATAAACCTTCGGAGTTCATGCTGAAATACTAACAGAACAGGAAAAGTACACGAGCTTCTTCCTAATGTCCAATAATATCATTTGTAAACCTTTCATGTTAAAAAGATAAAAATTGTTTACTCAATGCAACATGTTAGTATTTACTAACTATATTTGCACCCATGAAAAGCTTAATAAATATCATTTCAGAGTTATCC
>JBAXYX010000066.1:0-12125 GCA_041670625.1 Lentimicrobiaceae bacterium
ATAGACTATTTTTATCGTATTGAGTTTGCTAATTCCGGATCTTCAGCTGCCATGCGAACGGTTGCCTGGTGCCTGTTCCTGCTAAACCGTATGGAGGAAGCTGATACGTATTATAATCAGTTGCTTGAATCAGAACCTAACACGTTCGATTTCATGAATGCAGGTCATGTGGCTTTTTGCCTTGGCAGGAAGGAAACGGCAGTTAAACATTATCTCAATAGTATTGCCACTCGCAAGGATGACTTGAAGTCGTTTATTAAAGGATTTAATAAGGACCGCAAATATCTCCTTTCAAATGGAGTGGATGCCAGTGAGGTAGCTCTGATGCTTGACTATCTCCGCTTTGGTAAACGTGATAGTGCCTTTACTTAAATTATCAGGAGAGCCTGTACTGTATTACCTGTTACTTCATCCACTCAAACAGCCGGTAGTGCTCATCGCTCATACCAACCCTCTTATACACTTCCTGTGCAGGTAAGTTGGTGTTGTCAACATATAACCTCAAACCGGCAACATCATCGCGTTTCATTACGATGGACTTAATATGCTCATACATCTTATTAAAAATCCCAAGTTTGCGGAATTCGGGTAATACATATACTGATTGAATCCACCAGACCAGGTTATTTCGCCAGTCGCTCCATTCAGGGGTGATCATCAGGCAGGAGCAGGGCCTGTTGCCTTCAGTCCCAACCAGGTAAAAGCCTTTTAACGGATCCTCAAACACACTTTTTACACCTTGTGCCACCGTTTGGACGTCTAACTGCAATTGCTCTGTTTCCATTGCCATCTTTAGCTGACAGTCAACTATAAATATCAGGTCTTCAGCAGTGGCATCCCTGAGGGTTATATTCTGAATACGGTCCTTCATCTTCTACGATCAATTTATTGCTTATTTTTGCATTCTTTTATTGGAAATCTTATTTTGTTTCGGGAGGACAAATTTATCAGAAAAATTCAAATATCCAAATGATATGAGCGAACAGATAAAACATGAATGCGGAATTGCGATGGTAAGACTGCTCAAGCCTTTGGAATATTACCTGAATCGCTATGGTACTCCTACATGGGGACTCAATAAACTCCATCTGTTAATGGAAAAACAACATAACCGAGGACAGGACGGAGCCGGTATAGCTTCCATAAAATTTGATCCCGCCCCGGGATCAAAGTACATCAATCGATACCGGTCAAATTCCAACACCCCGATTGCTGATATTTTTACTCAGGCATATGCTGAAATTAACAAATATACCAAAGAACACCCCAGCAGCCTCATCGATCTTCAGGGCCTAAAAGAAGGAACCGGCTGGGCAGGGGAGTTGTTTATGGGGCACCTGCGCTATGGTACGTTTGGTAAGAACAACATTGAGAACCTTCATCCTATGCTGCGTTCCAACAACTGGATGACCCGTAACCTGGTACTTGCCGGTAACTTCAATATGACTAATGTTGATGAACTCTTCAACCGGTTAGTAGATTTGGGCCAATACCCCGTACAGACTTCCGATACGATTACCATACTTGAAAAGATTGGCCATTTCCTTGATGAGGAAAATGAAAAGCTTTATGCTCAGTTTAAAGCTGAGGGTCATTCAAAAAAAGAAATTACACCCTTGATTGCCGCTTCGCTTGATGTGAACGGTATACTGCAAAGCGCTTCCAGTGGCTGGGATGGCGGTTATGCCATTGTCGGCATGATCGGTCATGGTGATGCTTTTGTAATGCGTGATGCAGCAGGTATCAGGCCCGCCTATTATTATAAGGATGAGGATGTGGTAGTGGTAGCCTCTGAACGACCGGTTATTCAAACCGCTCTGAATGTTCCTTGCCAAAAGGTGAAGGAGATTGGCCCCGGCATGGCACTCGTTATTCGTAAGGATGGCACGGTTACTATGAACCAGATTGTTCAACCTGCTCCTCTGAAAGCTTGCTCCTTTGAACGAATTTACTTTAGCCGGGGAACGGATGTTGATATATACCGTGAACGTAAAAATCTGGGGAAAGCTCTCACTCCGGCTATCCTTTCTGCTGTAAACCATGATCTCAAAAACACGGTATTCTCCTATATACCTAATACTGCTGCCGATGCATTTTACGGACTGGCTGAGGAACTATATCACTTCTGCCAGGGGTTACAGAAAGAACAGATCCTGAAGAATGCCGGAAACCTGACCCCTGCGCTGCTTGATCAGATTTTGTCGTTGAGGCCACGTATTGAAAAAGTGGCGGTTAAGGACATCAAACTCCGTACTTTTATTACCCAGGATGCCGCCCGTGATGATCTTGTTGCTCACGTTTATGATGTTACTTACGGGGTTATTCATACCGGTATTGACAGCCTTGTGGTTATTGATGACTCTATTGTCAGGGGTACCACCCTTAAAAAGAGTATTATCCGGATACTGGATCGTTTAGGTCCTAAAAAGATTGTTGTTGCTTCCTCAGCACCTCAAATTCGTTATCCTGATTGCTATGGTATCGATATGGCTAAGCTTGGTGACTTTATAGCCTTCAATGCTGCTATTGAATTGCTTAAAGAAACCAAGAAAAGCAATGTAATCAATGAAGTTTATCAGAAATGTAAAGAACAACAGGACCTGCCTAAAGAACAAGTGATAAATTACGTTAAGGACATCTACAGGCCTTTCACGGCTACCCAGATATCTGATAAGATATCACAACTTGTCACGCCTCCTGATTGTAATGCGGAGGTTCAGGTAGTATATCAAACCATCGAAGATCTCCATCAGGCAATTCCAAACAACACCGGCGACTGGTACTTCACCGGCAATTACCCCACCCCGGGCGGGAATAAAGTGGTTAATCAGTCATTTATCAATTACATTGAAGGCCGGAATGAAAGAGCCTATTAACTGCGAGCTTTGAACCGGATGTGATGAATGACTTTTAATGCGCCGTTCATGCGAACTTCTATCCTGACTTTATCGGTCTCGCCTGTTATAAATGATCATTGATTTACTGTCAATGCCTGAATATCATTGATCAGTATTATATAATGTAGTAAGCAACAACGGTGCCATGATGTAAAACGGTATCAATTGGCTACCTGGTGTCAGTGTTTGGCAGTTAAAGCCAACTGCCATTATGGCAAAACGGTATCAATTGGCTACCTTTGTCCAAAAAAGGACAGAATGGCATTAGCTTCCCTTTATAATGGTAAGCGGTATTCAATCCGGTTCAATTACTTTTTTTACAGTTCGTTTCTTCTACTATAAACGAAGGTCGTTTCTTTACATCTACTGAAATGCGACTGATGTATTCACCGATTATTCCGATACACAGCAACTGAATTCCACCTATAAACATGGAACTGATCATTAAAGAAGTCCATCCGGTCACTACTTCGTGCAGGATGAATTTTGAAAACAAAGCATACAAGATGATAAAAAAGGCAATTATGGAGAACATAAAGCCCAGAAAAGTAGCTATTTGCAAAGGGAAACTTGAAAATGAAGTGATCCCGTCCAAAGCTAATCTCATCATTTTGCTGAAAGTGTATTTGGTGCTGCCGGCTTTACGCTCCTGGCGTTCAAATTCTACACCTGTCTGGTCAAAACCAAGCCATGCTATCTGTCCGCGAAGGAATTTACTTGATTCGCCCATTTGAATAAGATGATCGGCAACCTCTCTGGTAATAAGCCTGAAGTCGCCTGTATTGACCGGAATATTGAAGGAGGTGATTCTCTTGAGCAGCTTATAAAACATTTGAGCGGTAAATTTTTTAAAAATAGTCTCTCCTTTCCGTTCAACTCGTTTGGCATAAACTACTTTATGACCTTCAAGGTATTTGGCATACAGCAAGGGTATCAATTCAGGCGGATCCTGTAAATCACCGTCAATTAAAACAACAGTCTCCCCGCAGCTATATTCAATACCGGCCATTACGGCATTCTGATGCCCGAAGTTACGGCTGAAACTGATATAATGTATAAGCCTGTCGGTAGATGCATATTCTTTAAGCTTTTCGAGCGTGTTATCTGAGCTTCCGTCATTTACAAAAATCAACTCATAGTTAATTTCCATCCCTGTGCAACAGCTTTTCAGCCTGGTAATCATTTCATCAAGAACAAGGCTTTCATTAAATACGGGGATAACCACGCTTAACTGCAACTTCTGTTTTTCTGTATCCATATGAGTTTAATGCGTTACAAGTGAATCAATTGTTATAATCCTGACTAAATCATAGCTGAATACTTCAGTGGTTTTGAACTTTGAATCAATTTGATTTCTGTCAGCTCCCATCAGATATACTACCCTGTCGCCAACTTTTAACTCATCAGGTTTGGCAAATGAAATATTAGCTCCCTTTTTATTCAATTTATTCGTGTAATATTCAAGCTGCACTTTGTAATCGGAATAGCATATTTTGTGATTATCAATATTGTAAAATCCCTTATCAACATCCTGTAAAAAATAGCCCATTAACGTAAATTGCCTGGCTCCCCAGTCATCTTTCGGTTCATAAACCTGGTCCATGATCGTGAAATAGGGGTATAAAAACATAATAATCAGGAATAGACTTTGCAGGATCCTGACTTTGTGCCACTTCACATCAGAGAGGTATTTGGGTATCAGGCTAAAGACCAGGAATATTGGCATAGCTGCCATAATGGATAACATGGGTATGGCCGGCGCTGAGTACCATTTAAGTTTTGTTTTTGCCAATGAAATAATGAGGAGGTAAATTATGGAAAGCAACGTTGAATATTGGATTAACCTTCTGGTAGGACCTTTTAAAATGGCAAATGATGCAAAGAACCCCAATAAAGCAAGTGTACAATAAAATTTAAATTGTGTGGTAAGTAGAAGGTCATAGTAATAATTGAACTTGTGCTCGTGCTGTTCTATAGTATTTAACAAACGCCCTCCAAGTTCATTATCATAAACCGCTTTTAAATATCCCGGATTGACTGATTCACGGGCCAGGTAATATCCTGCAGTGATGCCCATGAAAATAAGAAGGTCAATATAAAACCATTTGTTACTTAGTAGTTTACCTGTTTTCCGCATTGCTAACCCATATATGATTACTGCCGGGAGGAACATCAGCCCTTGTACACCCTTCGTTAATACCGCTAACGTTAGTCCTGTGAAAAACAAATGAAGGAATTTTTTCTTATCCGTTTCCACCCAAAGAAAGAAACATAAGGAATAGAGGGTAATGAACAGGGTGAGCATAGCATCATAATCACCGGTTCGGGCTACGTGACCACCTAAATGCCCTTCGGAAGTGATTAAAATCATGATGGCAATAAAACCCAGCCAGTAACTTTTTAAGTAACGGGCAGTAACGAAAACAATGAGCAGACAGGTGATAAATCCGGCAATAGCTGAAGGTAACCTGAATGAAATCTCTTCATTTCCCACTACTTTCATAAAGAACACCTGGCACCAGATCATCAAAGGCGGTTTTGTATTCCACATTTCAGGGTTACCATAAAAATGAGTAACCAGGTAATTGCCGTCTTCCTGCATTTCTACGGCATTGGCAACCAGCCTTGCTTCATCCCAGGTACGGATGGGCAGGTTACCCAAATGCAAAAAATACGGACAATATAAAACGGCAATAAGCAATAGTATTTTTAAATAAGCAGGAATATTAGCGAATTGCTTGATTTTATCTGACCAAAAACTGAATAGCACCTTACTTGGCATAATGATGGATTATATTGTTTGAAGAACTAATTTACAAACTTAATCTTATTCATGGCATAGAATACCATTTTCAATAAAAGCCAACCATGTGAAAATCTTGAAATATTAGTATCGCCATACTTCCTTGCCTTATACCTGATGGGCACTTCCACTAATTTAAGGTTTAGTTTAGCTGCTCCGAATATCAGGTCAAAATCACCAAAAGGATCAAAGTTGCCAAAATACGCTCTGTTGGCGCTCAGCTTCCTGTAATTTTCGGCTGTTAATACTTTGGTGCCACACAGTGTGTCTTTGATGCGCTGGCTTAATAGCCATGAAAACATCACTGAAAAGAACTTATTCCCCATGATGTTAAGGGTGCGCATAGCTTCATCTTCCATGGGGTAAACCAAACGGGTGCCATTAATATATTCTCCTTTACCTGTGGCAATAGCATTGTAGAATTTAGGCAGATCTTCAGGTGGAACAGTCAGATCAGCATCAAGTATCATAAGGATATCACCGGTTGCATGTTCAAAGCCAAGCCGTACAGCATCTCCTTTGCCCTTGCCGGTTTGAATCATCCACTTTACATCCCGCTGAGAGCCCCATTTGTCACACACTCTCTTAATTTCATTTAATGTGCCGTCAGTTGATCCGCCTTCTACAAAAATAATTTCGGTGTTTTTACCCATTTCAGGAATGCGCTTAACGGCATCTTCAATGTTCCCTTCCTCGTTACGTGCCGGGATGATCACACTCACGGAAAATTGCTTGTTATTTGGAGCAAGTGTTTCAGGTAAGCGAGCAATAATATATCCTGTAAGACATAAGTTGTTTAGAAGTGGCAGGTGTGCAAGATACTTGTTAAAAAACCATGATATCAAGGGGATGTAAACGGGCATCAGGTAACGTTTGCCTGTTTTTATTACATCATATCCTTCCAGGTTCAGCAAGTTCACTACATCTGAACGGTTAAGCCAGTTAAGCCGTTGATGTGGCATTTTAAGATTCATTTTCTGAGCCAGGGATAAAAAAGGTTCCCAGAAAAAACTGTGGTAATTGATGAGTATTCGGGTTGTTGGTAATGTGACCTTTTTCAGCGACTCAAATACCTTCTGAATATCTTCAAGATATCCAAGCGTATCAGAGATTATGATGTAATCGAATTTCTCATTCAAATCCAGGTACTCCGCATCAGCCTGGTAAAAGGTAAGATGAGGATATTTCTGTTTGGCAATTTCAATCATGGCAGCCGATAGGTCAATGCCTACCCCATAATCCGGTTTTAGGGCATTAAGAAGGTGGCCTGTACCACAACCAATTTCAAGAACACGAGATTTATCGGTAATATTGAATTGAAAGAATCGGACAAGGTTATCATAATAATGTCTGCTTCTTTTAATGTATCGAACTCTTTTTGAAGCTATTTTGTCAATTGATTCAATGACTTTCTTTTTATTCTCTGATACTGGATTCATTTAACTTTACTTAAATCTGTATATAATCTTTCAACTTTAAAATCATCAAAATAAACATTCCCGCTTCCCGTGTTTATACAGTAAATGACCAATTGCCGGTCGGTGAGAGGTTGAACTATGGTCACTTCCATAGTGATCTTGTACCAATCGGAGGTTACCTGTTCTTTGATAGCATCGGCTGACAAGTAGTATTCCTTTGAATTGTTGCCTGATGCGATAATCTGTGCTTTTGAAGGATCACCGTTTGCATAAACACTAATGTGGAATTTTACTCCCGGTACTACTTGATCTTGCACTAAAGTAAAGGCATAAGGACTCTTTGAATTTGTAAGTATGCTCCCTTTCCCTTGGTATGCCTTTAAATCAGAAAACTCACCAAAGGATCTGAACAGTGCTGTGCTAAACGATTTCACTTCCCGGCTTCCGGCACGAGACTCTTCAGCTCCTGAATATACTAGCATAGGTTGTTGGTATTGAAGGGAATCATTTGTGCTTATGGGTATAAGAACCTGGACACCTGACGTATAGATCGCTTCAAGCTTAAAATCATTCTGGTCTTTAAGCAACAGGCTTCTGGTTTGATCAACCGAATAATCGCCGGCTACAATGGCCACTTTACCATGATATTTTTCAAGCAAATCACTAAACGAAACAGGTTCACGATGCCAATTCTCGATTTGTGATGCATAGGTATTCATGATATAATAATCAGGGTGACATTTCTGGAGATTATCACTGTACCGGTTTTTACTGTACGAGTTTGCAAAGAAGTTGGCAGCAATAGGAGACGGACCGGGGTTAACTCCAATAACGGCCCAACCTTTACCTGTGTTGGCAGCCGTGTTCCATGCTTCTTCTGAAATATGGTTGTTATCACCGCTAAAGAGTGCTGCTTTGGAAGCGAGGCCCGTCTTGATAGTCAGTAGAACAACCGGTACCACAATGATAACAGTCATTGCTTTTCGAAATATCGGTTTCGATATACGGTCAGTAATCAGGTGAATGATCAAAATAATATTTGCGGCACTCAAACATTCGTAAGGTAGCAAGTAAGCAAGTTTAGGATGTTTGGCCACCAGGAAAAAGCCAAATGTTTGTGCTAAAAGCAATCCCATCAATAGTATAGTTGCCGGCCGGTTATAACATACTTTTTTAAATACACGTTTAGCTATAAGGGTGAGAAGTGCAACAATCGTTAATAGATAAACCATCAAGTACAAAGGCTCACCGGTCACTATGGTGCGGAAATTATCCATGTAATTGACGGTGTCAATAATTGAAGTATCACCTGAGCCATAGATCCCCGAATGGAAAAACAAGGCATAAAACCATTTCCCCATGTGAGGATACATGGGAATAATGGGAAGGGTAAAGAAAATAAAAGATAGTACTGAAACCAACAGAAACCTGATTCTTGACTTGTTAGGATTCAATATAAGCAGGGGAACAATCATCAGGGGTGCAAAGATGATCTTTGAAGCCAGTCCAAAGCCTGATATTACACCAAACATGATGGCAAACTGTTTGGGAGGATAGTTGCTGTTTTTAAAAAACCAAAATAGTGCAGCCGAAGCCATGGCGATAGATGAAATCATCAGCATGCTTTCCTGCGAAATTCTTAAAAAACCGTTATAAAGAATGATTCCTGAAATAAAGGGTATAGTTTGCAGTATTAATGCATACCAGACATTTTGGCTCATTTTCATCACAAAAAATCCTGCCCCAAGCAGGAAGATAGCTCCTGCAATGGCTGTTGCGATATTTAAGATACGCAAATAGTGTTCCGGTTCATTAACAACTGCTTCTATCAGGTAATCACCACCATACGGATGAACCATCCATGCAGCTTGTAATACAGCACCCCCAAAAACCTGGGCAGTAGTACCCGGATGGTCAACATGACCTGCCACTTTAAACCGGGCCATGTTGAGTGAATTGTACAAATAGGCGTATGATGGATCATATCCACCACCATACCAGTTCTTATTCACAACCCTGATGGATTGAACAGATGTAATCAGTATAACTGCAGGGATAATTAATAATACGCAAATAACTAAAATTCTCTTAAGAGAGTTCTTTAATCCTGATTCCACACTTTTCAAGTTTTTGTGTTATTATGGGCTATTCTTTTTTAAAATCAGAAGTCAATATTCTTTCACCCAACAATGGCTTATCCTGCTTTAATGCCCACTTTGCATCATTACGGAGTAAAGTATCGATGGCAGTATTACTGCTTTTTGCTTTTTCCTCGAATAACTTCATCATTTCAGGATTTTTCCTGTAACCTGATTCTACGAATGCTATCCACTCTTCGGTCGTTTTCTGCTTACTGGTTGGCTTTGGATATATTCCTATTAAAGCCATCTCATAATCGGGCATTTCAATTAACTCATAAAATCTTAAGCCGGGTACAAGCCTTCCGAAGGAATACCAATACGCTTCCCTGGTCATACCTGCATAATGGATAGCGCCTTTTAAGTATTGCTTAACCTCAAATATATTATGAAAGATGAAGACAAACACGAGCAAAACGGTTACTATCTTCATTAGTATCTTTTTAGACCAGGCGGCATTTATCAACGCGGCTAATGGTATGGCAAGTAGTCCGTATATTTCAATATAAGCTCTTTGACCAAAACCTCCGCCAAACCACCATGAATACCAACTTGAATTCACATATACCAGTATGGCCAAAATGCTGATTACAGGCCAAAAGAAATTCCTGTGCTTTTTGTAAAGAGGAATAAGGCCGATAACTGCAAATGCCATTATCGGAGTATATAAGAACCAGCCCTTTCGGTAACTGAATAGATTATGGATGATTTGCGGGTTGTTGAAATAGAAATTGGTATCACTATAGCCACTAAAAAAGATGCTTCCGGTTAAATAATAATAATACATCAGTTGTGGAATCCAGATGATGATTGCTCCGGCCACCACGAGTAGGACATTGATCGGGTTTTTTATATAAAATAGGAATCTTTCTTTCAGATCTTTCAGGCTTGAAATATCCCAAAGGATAAACAACATCCCTATAAGAACATTTATAGGCCTGATAAGCACCACCATTCCGAAGCATACCCCTGTTAACAGGGCTTTAAGCATACCCGGATTATGGAGAAACTTGTCAAGAACATAAGCAAAAAGTACAATACTAAAAAAGCTGTAAACATGGCTCATCCCTGGTTCTCTCATCAGGTAAACCACAATGTTGGTTCCTATTCCTATAGCCATGATGGTTAAGGCGGTTACATAGTCATTGTACTTGAGGCGCTTGATTAGAAGGTGCCTGATTAAGAATAATCCTAAAATAAAATAGAACAGGCTGCTCAGCATAATGGCTATTTTATAGGGGGCAGAAAACCCATCGGCTGGTTCACCTGACAATTTAAGCGTATAGTGCAATGGCACAATAAAAACAGACTGCAGTACAGCAACTCCCATGGTTGTCACGATATAATGTCTGCCATCATCAAATTTTGAATCTGTAAAAAAGTAGTTCTTATTCGGTCCAATATTGGTATCAAGGAATTTTAGTGAAATATCATGATACACAAGCATAGCCGGAATATACGAATAGTAATGCTTCGCATCACTTTCAATGATCCTGTAATCATCTTTATAGAACTTATTGGTGTGATCGAAAACGAGAATGGAAAGTGCGCAAAGAATTATCGCTATAAGTGAAGTTCTGTTCATAATTTTGCGAAAGCTTTATAATAAAGTGCAAAAGTAATAAATATGGCTTCAGTTTGATTCATTTATTCTTAACCATTTAAGTACCTTTTGATTTGCGGAAATTCAAGACCAAATTAGTAACGTTATGTTGCTGAAATGTTATAAATTTGACGCGTTTATAAGTTTTCCTATTTAATTATCATAGTCCTGACACAAGATGGTCTTTAGCAGTATTGTATTCCTACTCTTTTTCCTTCCTGCTTTTTTAATAACATATTACTTAGTTAATAGGAAGTACAAGAATTTCGTAATTCTTGTGTTTAGTATTTTCTTTTATAGCTGGGGGGCTCCTCGATTCATTTTTGTGATTCTGGGTACCACATTTGTTGATTTCCATCTGGTAAAGTGGATGTCGATGACTAAAACGCAGTTATACCGGCGTTTGATGCTTACGCTTTCAGTCTCCATCAACATGGGGCTGCTTGTCTATTTTAAGTATTCTAATTTCTTTATCGAGAATGTTAATGCGGTATTGGCGGTATTTGGCGATAATCAAGTTGAATGGACAAAGTTGGTGATGCCAATAGGTATTTCATTTTATACTTTTGAAACTATAACCTATGTGGTGGATGTTTATCGAAGAGTTCATAAACCCCTGGATAATTTTTGGGACTACCAAACCTACATCATTTTATTCCCAAAGTTGATTGCCGGTCCTATTATACGGTATCACGATTTGGCTGACCAGATAACTGATCGTTCACAAAATGAAACTGTTGATAACAGGCTGACGGGATTTTACCGGTTTATTATAGGTTTGGCAAAGAAAGTGCTTATTGCTAACCAGATGGGATTACAGGCTGATACTATATTCGCGATGAATTATGCTGATTTGGATTCTGCTACTGCCTGGGTAGGGATATTGGCTTATACTTTCCAAATCTACTTTGACTTCTCAGGCTATTCAGATATGGCAATTGGTATTGGTAAAATGATAGGTTTTAAATTCCCTGAAAACTTCAATAGTCCTTATGTTTCTCAGAGTATTAGTGAATTCTGGCGCAGGTGGCACATTTCACTCGGGGCCTGGATGCGTAATTACTTATATATCCCATTAGGCGGTAATCGTGTTGCTACAAAAAGAAGGTTATACTTCAACTTATGGTTTGTGTTTTTAGCTTCAGGTTTATGGCATGGTGCCTCATGGAGTTTTGTATTGTGGGGCGCGTATCATGGGTTTTTCCTGGTGCTTGAACGTGGATTCCTGCTCAAGGTTTATGAAAAGATCGGTAAGCTGCCAAGTAC
>JBAXYX010000067.1:0-11805 GCA_041670625.1 Lentimicrobiaceae bacterium
CCGGTATCAATACACAGGTCGTAATTCCGGGCATCATTCCATTCTTTGCCTGTAAACGTTTTGCAATAATAAGCTCTTTTTCGGTCGCTTTGGGCAATTTTACCTTTGGCTACTTCTTTTGAAATATGGTATAATTTGGTAATACGCTCTGCCCTGAAATCGTCTGAAGCATACAGGAATACACTCACACTACCCGGCTCATTACGCAGCAGATGAAATCCGCACCGGCCTATAATGACTGCCGGGCATTCCTTTGCAATATGTTCTATGATGCCTGCTTCAACTTCAAACAACTCCTGGTCTGTCGGCAGTATTTCCTGGGGAGGCATATACAGATCCGGGACAAATGCGCTGACTTTCAGGAACGACTCCCAAAATGAGAGTACTTCTTCATCTCTCGTTTCAATATCCTTTTCCAGTATCGAAAGATCCCTGGCTGCCCGGAGTATGATCTCATGGTCAGCATAGAATATACCCAGTTTATCAGCAAGTTGCTGCCCGATATAGGATCCGCCACTTCCCAACTGTCGGCTAATAGTAATTACCATTTTTTTTGTCTGTTCCATTTTGAAAGTTCCCCTGCTTTTATAAACCTATGCTCCATTGTAAAGATGCTTTTTGTAGTCAGTTTTTTTTGCGAATCTGATCACTGATGCTATTGGTTACTCTGCAATGGCTGAAACGGGCTTTTTATCGGAGAACCTATTTTCAAGCATACTGTTGATCAGAACAAAATATTCAAATTCACGGAAATTATAAACAGTTATGTTCTTTTCAATCAGCAATCCTGTTTCGATCATCCTTGCACGTGCTGTGCCTGGTAACAACAGGGATGAAGGAGTGTACCATTTTTCTCCATCCGAAAATGCTATATTTGAAAAACTGGTATCAGTAATATTCTCATACTTAACAATCAGGATGTCATCATAGTTTGCCTTTTTATTAAACAATTCGTTAAGTAATTGTCTATCGCAGTACTTATAATTATAATTAATATCATCACATGCAATCAGTTTTAACGAATTCACTATTCTGGGTTTGTAAAAATCAAAGAAAATGCGGAATTGGCAATCATTGTATTCAACTTTACATTTGACTAATCCTGAAGAATATTTAGATGGCACTTCTATCATATCCGTCAATGAAGGCAAAGCTGCATTGACATAATTTCGGTTCAGTGTATTGGTCATCCTGCGCTGATGATAATCAATGTATTGCAAAGAGCCGTTTATAATCTTAATAGTCTCAAAAAAACGGTACATATATCTTATTTATTAACTCATCATACTCCTCATTGGGATTGCTTAAAGCAGTTATTCCGCCTCCACTTTTATAAAACATCCCATCTTCTGATCTTTCAATAAACCTGATTGAAACTGCTGCTTCAAGGTTATTGCCGTCAAAATAGCCAAAGATGCCCGCATAATGACCTCTTTGATAGTTCTCAATCCTATTAATCAATTCTATAGTCCTTTCCTTTGGTGCACCAGTAACTGATCCGACAGGTAAGAGCAAGGCAATAATTTCACCCATATTGTTTTTATAATCATCAGGGAGTTTCCCTGTTATAACAGAACTTACCTGTAGTATATCTCCTTTATTGGTTGTAAGGGTTTCCACATATCTGAATTTCTCAACCTTGACATCAGTAGCAACAATGTTCAGATCATTGCGCAGTAAGTCTACTATGGTGTTGTGCTCATAAAGCTCTTTGGGATTTTTCAGTATCTTATCCTCTGCACCGTCTATGTTTGCTGAAATAGTCCCTTTCATAGGGCGAGTTTCAATGATTCCGTTCCTTATACTGATAAATTTTTCAGGAGAAAACACAACGAACGAGTCCTTATATAACAACTTATACCTGGCTTTACTGTATCTGAATATCTCCTCCAGTGAATATTTCGTTTCAATCCTGGTCCGGAATGTCAGATTCATTAGATAGGTATCTCCCCGTTTAAGGGCATCCTGAACCTTTTTAAATGATACCAGGTAATCATTGAAGGGAACAGGGAATATCCGGAATTCTTTCTTTTGGATCTTTCCATTTTGAGCATCATCCCTTTCTTGAACACTAAAGTTGGTATTCCCTTCTATGTCAAAATATATACCTTGCTTAAAAGCTTCAGCAGGTGTTAATACTTCACTTCTTTCGCCTGTAAAATCAATGATAAAAAAGAATTGCTCACCTTTTACAGCGAGGTCAGAAATTTTATTCATTACTTTGTTGCTTATATTCATCACGCATTAATTACTAAATTCAATATGATAAAAGTGTTCTTATTAGATAATCATGATAGTTTTACTTACAACCTTGCATCATTGCTAAGGGATAATAAGCATGTGAAATTAACGATCATCACACCTGAAAAAATTGATATCGCATCTATTGCACTTTATGATAAAATAGTATTCTCACCCGGACCAGGCCTTCCTGTTGAGTACCCGATAATGTGTGATATTCTTGATGCATATAAGGAAACTAAAAGTATTCTCGGGGTTTGCCTGGGACACCAAATGATTGGTGAGTATTTCGGGGCAAAATTAGCTAATTTGGAACAAGTAAATCACGGCATGATTAAAAAACTCCATATCACACATTCTCGATATGGCTTTTACACAGGCATCCCTGATCAATCTGAAATCGGTGTGTATCATTCATGGTATGTCAGTAAAGATGATTTTCCTGACTGCCTTTCAGTCACAGCCGAAAGTAATGACCGGCTGATCATGAGCCTCGAACATAAACAATTTGATATTCAATCTGTTCAGTTCCATCCCGAATCATTTATCACCCAACATGGCAGGTTGATGATCGATAACTGGTTAAATGTCTAAACAACAGAATGCCAGGCAGGGCTGTAATAATCTTTAAGAATTCCGTGTTGGCAGGTTTATTTGAAAATAATCATTCGCGTTTTAAACTCATTACTTTGGGTCTTTATTAATATGTTGATAAAATTATCAGGACGGCATCGCACCTGATTAAATAAATTACTAAATTTCACCCAATTTTAATTGACGATTGAAATTGATATCCATCTAAAAAAACGGTCTATGAAAAGATTCATTTATGCGGTTACATTTATCACGTGTATCCTCATATTCAAAGCCAATAATTCCTACAGTCAGGAATTTATGCCTTTTGCCCAAAGTAATTATGCCGGAGTGAGCGGACTTGCACTTCAACCTGCATCTATCGCTGATTCAAGATACCGCTTTGATATGATAGTGTTTGGCGGTGATTTCTCTGCCTCCAATAATTACCTGGCCATTAAAAGACAGGCATTGTTCAATCCCTCTTTATGGGATGATATCGACTTCGGCAGTGAATATGTTTACAGGCATTTAAACGGAAAGGATAAATCAGGAATGGTAAGCGTAGGTATGTACTTACCTTCATTTATGATCAATCTTTCTGATAACAGTGCTCTGGCATTTTCAACCCGTGTAAGGGGGGGATTTAATTTTGACAACCTTACTGAAGAGTTTGCGACCCTCATTTCCGAAAGTTTCGATTATGATCCTTTGTTAAACAAGAATCTGACTAATGCTGACCTGAGTATTCAAACCAATCTTTGGACTGAATTCGGTGTATCTTATGCCAACGTTATCCCTTTAAATTCTGAGAAACACTTCCTGAAAGGTGGTGTGACACTGAAGTGCCTGCAAGGTATAGCTTCAGGATACGCCTTTGTGAATAACCTGAACTTCAGGTTGAATGGAACCGATTCGCTTTCACTCTTCAATTCAGATTTTAATTATGGGCTTTCTGGTAATTTTGATGACGATAACATTGACCCGTTCGACTTTGTTTCCGATCCCGGCTTTGGAATGGATATCGGATTCGTATATGAATACCGCCCGTATATTGAAGATCACAAGTACAACATGGATGGTCGCGAGGGTCTGCTACGCCCCGATCAGGACAAATATAAACTGAGGGTTGGCATCTCTCTGCTCGATCTTGGTCGGGTTAAATACAGTAAATCATATTACAGTCAGGATTTTACGGCTGATGTCAGGGACTGGGATCTTTCACAGGTTAATATCGAGACCATCAAAGACCTGAATGATACCCTGGTTAACCGCTTTAATCTTGATCCAAATGCAAAAGAGACCTTCCTGATGCGCATGCCAACTGCTCTGAGCATTCAGGTTGATTATAATCTTGCTAAGGATTTCTATATTAATTTCAGCCCCTATTTCGCACTTCGTAAAGGCACTGATATCATCAGTAAAACACATTACTATACCAGTTTCAGCCTTACCCCGCGTTACGACCTTAAATGGTTTGGCGCAGCACTCCCCATTCAGGCCGACGAATTTGGAAGAGTCAGAGCAGGTCTTGCCTTCAGGTTAGGGCCTGTTTGGATTGGTTCAAATAGCTTGATTACTAGCTGCCTGGGTTCTAAAACATATAATGCTGATGCTTACGTAATGATGAAAATTCCGGTATTCAGGCATACAGAACGCGACAGAGATATGGATGCTATAAGCGACAAACTGGATCTTTGCCCGGATGTCCCTGGTGTATGGGCTCAGAAGGGATGTCCTGATACTGATGCCGATGGCATTACCGATGATAAAGATGAATGTCCTTCCGAACCGGGACCTGCTGCTTTGAAAGGTTGCCCTGACAGAGATGGCGATGGAATTGCTGATAAGAATGACAAGTGCCCCGATTATGCCGGCCCTGTAGAACTTAACGGTTGCCCTGACAAAGATGGTGACGGTATCATTGATCCAAAAGATGAATGCCCTGACCAGCCTGGTTCTATTGAGCTTAAAGGATGCCCTGACCGTGATCATGACGGCATTACCGATAGTAAAGATAAGTGTCCCGACCAATATGGCAAACCAGAGTTAGATGGTTGTCCTTTTGCTGATTATGATAAGGATGGCGTAGCCGACGAACTCGACAAATGCCCTGCAACACCGGGTCCTGCAAAATACGACGGTTGTCCTGATACGGATGGTGATGGTATCCATGATGGAACAGACTTATGCCCAAATACACCGGGTGTTCCTGAAAATAATGGATGTCCAGCCATTAAGAAGGAAGAGAAAGCGGTAATTGACAGGGCATTCTCTGCTCTGGAATTTGAAACCGGCAAGGCCGTAATCAAGTCCGTTTCCTATTTTTCATTGAATGAACTGGCACAGCTTTTGAAAACCAAAGAAGGATGGAATGTATTACTTTCAGGCCATACCGACAACACCGGTACTCCCGCAAAAAATATGGAACTTTCCAAAAACAGGGCCCAAGCTGTAAAAGAGTATCTGATTGGACAGGGCGTTCCTGAATTCAAGATCAAAGCCGAATGGTTTGGTCAGGAAAAACCAATAGCTGATAACAAAACTGCAGCGGGAAGACAAAAAAACAGGCGTGTAGAAATGAAAATTACTTTTGATTGAGATAATTAAAACCTTCTAAATAGTAAAAGGCCACTCCATGAGTGGCCTTTTTAAGTCCTATATACAATTCGCGGTATATTACTTAGATTTTCGGGTAATCAGGTAATCTGCTGAATACTTCCCGGCACCTGTAATACCAATGATTATAAACATTCCCAGGTATAGTAAAGCCATTTCTTTAACCTGAAATGCGTCATGAGCATGAACTATGAATCCGGCAACCGCAAAATTAATAATCAATGGAATAGCTGCCACGCGGGTTCCCAGTCCTAAAATAATAAGTATGGCGCATACAAATTCTGCAAATACCGCCAATACAAGTGATGTGTTTACCCCTATACCTATGGGATCAGCAAACTGAATAGGACCCGGTCCAATTAAATTCATCATTTTGCCCCATCCATGGGTTAGTAAAAAAGCACCGGCCATGACTCTCAGTAACAGCAGCGCCCAATTTATTCGTTGTACGTAATTGCCCGGGTTGAAAATGTTCTTTATCATGATGGTTTCTTGGTTTCTGTTTCTGATTTTGTTTAATTATTAATCAACATAGCTTTTCAAAAATTGTTCACTAACATAGGACATTCTTGATGATAAGACAACGGTTATTGACAAAAGAAATCAGTATAGTAAACCGACTCATCAATTATCAGTTACAACAGCAATTAAAAAATGAGTATTTTAGTAACCATGAATTAAATGGAAACATTTCCAACAGATGTGACCAAATACATAACGAACCAAGCTCTAAATGAAATTCATACTCATAGTTATTACTATGGATTAACCGCTGCTTACAACCCTTTCAACGGGAATGAAATTTTTATTAATGCTGATTATCATCCCCTCTTTTCAACAGATGGCGGAGAAACCCTTGCTCAATCAAAAAACCCGTTTTTTGCTACAACAGGAAATATGGATATCTCTTTAAACTCAGAAGATCACCTTTATTATGGGGTTCAATTTGGATACGTTCACAGAGATTTATCAACCGGTATAGATACTCCCTATGATATTAAGCCCCTCGACTACATGGCAAATGATCCCGGAATCACCATTTTTGCCGATAATTCCGTACCAGGCAGGGTGTATTCTTTTAAATCGTCATTTATCTCCTCAAAGCTATGAACACCAATGGGAATAGTGCCTTAATGAAATTTGTAAAACAATAGATTGTTTAATTAGCGTGTGAATACAATTAGTTCTATTAAAATGCTTCATAGCCCCATAACTTCATGTTGTGGGGCTTGTTGCTTTCAGTACCCACACATGCTGACCGGCTTTCTTCAACTTTTTAGGTATCGTAATCTTTGTCCCTTTATGGAGATCTTTAAATTTCAGGGAGTTGGATGAACCCAGCATTTTGATTTCACTGTTTTCATTCACCTCCAGTTCTTTCAGCACTACCGGTCCTTCACGGAAGTCGAAGAAGAATACATAGGTAGTACGACCGTCCTTACTCTGGGTGTACCTGATGTTTTCCCCTTCATTGTACACTTTATACATACGACTGCCATATATGGCTTCACCGTTGGTCTTCATCCACCCCCCTATTTCGTTTAACCGCTCATAAGCAACCGGGTCAAGCTCTCCGTCAGGTCTCGGGCCAATATTCAAAAGAAAATTCCCGCCTTTACTTACTATATCCACGAGTTTTTCAATGAGTTCATCTGCCGGTTTATAGGTATCATTGGGTACATAGCTCCAACTGGTAGCCATGGTCATACAGGTTTCCCATGGGTAGGGTAAACCGGTTTCGGGGACTTCCTGTTCGGGGGTCAGATAATTCTGGAATACACCCGGAACAGCCCGGTCTACTACTATGATGCCCGGTTGTTTTTGACGTGCATTTTTAACTATCCCCGCCATATCAACATCCTGGCTTTGCGGATTGCGCGCCCATCGGCTGTTTTCCCAAACCAGGTCCATCTCTTTCTTCACGGTTTCATCGGTCTTTTTACAAACCCAGCCGCCATCTAACCAAAGGATATCCAATTTCCCGTAATTACTCATCAGCTCATCAATCTGGTTATGGGTATAATCAACAAACTTTTGCCATTGCTCCGGATGCTTCTGAATGGAATAGTTACAATTCCTGTCCACTGCCGGGAATCTTTCCCACCAATAATAATCACTGTGCCAATCAGGTTTTGAAAAATAAGCACCTATCCAGAAGTTCTCATTTCTGAAGGCTGAGAATACTTCTTTGGCTATATTGCTCCTTTTATTGACCGAAAACGGGGTCTTCGAATCAGTTATTTTATAATCAGTCAATTGGGTATCGAACATACAAAACCCGTCATGGTGCTTGGTGGTGAATACCAGATATTTCATTCCTGCATTCTTTGCAGCAGCAGCCCACTTTTCCGGGTTAAACTTCACAGGATTAAAAGTCGTTTGTAACTGCTCATACTTTTTAACATAATCATTATAATTTTCGGCAAACTCTTTCTTTCGCCCGCCGGTAGCCCAGCTCAAGTCCTCCGGACAAATACTCCAACTCTCCACCACACCCCATTGACTATAAGGCCCCCAATGCATCAGTAATCCGAATTTCAAATCTTTCCAGTCTTCCAGCCGTTGCTGAATAGCAGGATCAGGGTCCTGAACATAGGTGTTTTCCTGCGCTAATGCATGGATGCTCAATAGCACAAGTATAATACCAAAACACAAATTTTTATTCATACGATTATTTAAAGTCTTAAATTCAAGTCACTCATGCAACAAAAATACCGAAAAGAGGCCAAATAAAAGTTTTTACTTTGCCTCCTAAATCGCCAAAAATAAGTTGCAATAAAACACATAACCTTAGAACAAAGATACATCATTCAGGTATTATCAATACCAGGCAAAAGCCAAAAAGATATAGCGTCATAAATCACCAAAGACAAATCTGTCGTTAGCCGTGAACTAAACCGTTATACACCAGCATCAGGTCATTATGTTACTCTACTGTCTCATGTAACAGCCCTGAAGCGAAAGCAGACAAAACCCAAGATAAAGCGATTTACTGACCAGGTAAAAACTTATTTAGTTACCTGGTTAAGAGAGAATCTTTCACCGGAATCAATAAGAGGAAGAGCCAATAATCATGCACAGCACACCAAAAAGAAGCTGCCATTTTGAGACATTATAAATAATTCTTACAACAGATATTTGCATTTTATATAAAAGAATACATTGTTGTCCGGTAAAAACCTGCACAAAGAATTTACATAATGCAACCTTATGATTATGAGCAACAATTGAATTATATTCAGCAACCTCATGAAAGTAAGCCTCCTTTAGAACAGAGCCAATTGTTCCTCATTGATGAATGTTTTGTGCCAATCTTTATTTTTATGGCGTTTTCATTGTCTCCAAGAAAATATTTTAAGGGGAAGTTCTGTTTTAATTGCTTGTCATAAAACAACAACTCTATTTGCCACCGAAGCTTATAAATTGCGGCGATCAAGTCAGCCCGCATTTCAAATAGATTGGTCAGAAACTCAAATACCCGCTTAAACTCTCGGTCATAAAACTTTACTCTTCTGAGCTTTGGTTTACTAAGTAAAACATGGTCATGGGTAGTTGCAGGGGTGAACCATAGCGAATAACCGCTTTTTTAATAATTGCAGAGTCAATTAATGAAATCAGCTGTCCGAAAACCGATGAACCGAAAAAATGTGTACTTTTATCCATGTAGTCTTAAGTTGTGGTGACCCAAAACTACAAAAATGAGTTGGGTTGTGCTTCATGTACTTCCTAACTCATTACTTTTACCGGACAACAGTGTTTCTTATTTTAATTTCTGATAAATACCCTCTAAGAGTTTCAATTTCTTCTGGTTCCTTTTCTTGTTTATAACTTTCTGCCAATTCAGGAAATGATTTAATTAGGTCCAGCATCATAGTTTTGGATAGATATTGCATTTGCCCGGTCTTTAAATTCAAAACATAGTAAAATCGCTTCAGAGCCAGGTCCCCACCAGCTAACCCTGCTGCAATCGGGCCGCCTATCATTCCAGCTATTGCCATTTCTTGTCTTTGTTCTTGATCCATTGTTATAGCAGCTGTGAAAAAAAGATTATCGTTTATTTTTTCAGCATAAGCATACCAAAATCCAAGTTTAAAATGATAACAGTTAAGAAAAAGTGAATCATTTTTTTGAATAGCCCAAACTTGCTTTTTTATGGATTTACTGAGTTCTTTTTTTGCAGAATAGATTTTATAATCATTTCCACCGGACATATAAATCTGACCACGTGTTCTTTTTTCTAGTATGATTCTATTCGTTGTGTCTGCTTGATTTTGTATATAATCAGCCATAGATTGGTAGATATAGTCAGTCTTTTGAGAATACACAGATGTCATTTTGATTAACAACATGATCAAAATACTTGTTTTACAAATTTTCATAATCTTTTTTCTTTTTATTATAGTTGCTAACTCTTTTATTACCTTCCCTTTGGGTATTTATACTTATCCTACAATACAATGCTTATTTTTTTACCCCTGCAATTTAATAACTATTTCTTTTGATTGTAACAATGCTAAATACTAATTTTTTGAATTATACGATTTTTTGGGTTAGCAGTCAGCTACAAATTGTTTTTGGTTCTTAGTTTTTTGTTCTCCAAACAAGTCGGGGGTGGTTCAGCATGCTCCGGATCATCCATAGTGATTATTGTACACCTATTTCAGGCACTGAAAGTCGTGTTGCTAAAACCTGTAAACAGTGATTTGATTCCGACAAGGATTAATAAATTAGATTGACAGCTCCTGGAATTTTTTTCTGAATGTTTACCATCAGCTAATCGCCGGAAGAGTCGTCTATTAAATTAACAACTGGCCTTTTTTTTATGTTTTTGGGGGTTATTCTCTTTAAAAAAATCAATTTCGTCCAACAGTTTTAATCTTTCAGGTGTCAATTTATCTGGATTATTTCGTATCACAGAAATCCAGTAGGCTAATGAATGATGGGTGCTGCTGGTTTTTAATATACGACAGGTTCCAAATTTTTCTTTGTACTCTTTTAATTCTTCGTATCGTTTTAACCAGGCTTCATCTGCCCGTTTCTTGTTTAATAAAATTGATAGTTGTTTTCCGGGATTCCAAATAAATCCCAGATTATCGAGGTTAGCGCGCCGTTCATCCGAAATTTTGTTTTGATGGCGGCGTATTACTTTTACAAAGTTTATCAATTGATCATCGCTACCAAAATGCTTGCATACGTAAAGATGTCCATTCTTTTCCTTGAATTTGGCCAATTGGGCAAATTTGTCATCCCATTGGTTAATGGTTTTGTTGTGCATGTCAACTCCCAAATTTATTAGCTTTTTAATTTTTGTGGCTGCAAGCTTGCCACGCCAGTTTAATTTTCGCTGGTACATAAGCCAATTGAACAGTGGAACATCGTAATAACCCTCGGTGACCCGAACATGGCCATATTTAATTTTAAAATCAATAAGTTTCTCAAACATTATATCCCAATCATGAAGTTCGAGCAGGCGGAAATTAAATTCCAATAGTCGTAATAATTGTTCTCGTAAAGGATCAATTTTGCCTTGATTGTAGGTCATTCGTTGATGTCTAACCCAATATGCAAGTGATTGGTGCTCATTATACTTTGCCGGGACATCAGTATTCCCATGCTCTTCTTTATATTTGATTAAATGAAATAGCATTAAAAGCCAGCGACTTTCATGCACGTTATCCAGGTTCCTGATTGACTTATAATCTTCTATCGCAGTATTTAATCTCTCTGTCATAATCTGGCTGTTGTTCTTTTACTGATAGCTAACGAATAGCGTTTTACCCCTCCATCTCACAAATGTATAAAAATGATTTAATGTAAAAGGAATGCGAATGAATTTTTTTAAGGTGTGAGGGGAATGATGAATAAAATGAAGTTGGATTATGCCGCTATGGAACAAAGAACAGTGGAACAAAGAACAGTGGAACAGGGAACACGGCGTCAGTTCTTAGAACCGGGGTAGAAGGAAAGCATCCGATAAATTACATCTAATTGTATTGCTTATTTAATTTCAATTCTTTCTCTTAAACGGATGTCCTTACTTGAGCTTCCAATCATAATTCTGAAAAAGCCCGGTTCTGTGATATTTTCTAATTCCTCATTCAGCGTAGTAAACACTGTGGGCGAAAGCATAAAGCTGACCTTCTTTTGCTCACCCGCTTTTAAACTTACTCTCTGAAATCCTTTCAATTCCCTGACCGGACGAGCAAAATCCGATAACTCGTCCCATATATATAACTGAACGACTTCTTCCCCATACCGGCTGCCGACATTTTTAAGGTCAAATGAGAGCAATACCGTATCGGTTGAACTTGTCTGCAATTTATCAAAAACAAGGTTTGAATAATCAAATTGTGTATAACTCAACCCAAAGCC
>JBAXYX010000068.1:0-11776 GCA_041670625.1 Lentimicrobiaceae bacterium
CGAAGGGATTATTGTACTTTATCTTTTTGGGCTCTCTGAAAGACGGCTGATACGATAAACATTATTTATACCTTGTAATTTTTTCAGCTCAGCCATCACCCTGTTAAGATCATCCGTATTATGAACCATCAGCATTATGGTAGCTTCAAACACATCAGCTGTTGAGTCAATATGGAAAGAACGGATATTCAGGCTCATCTGGCTTGAAATTATACTGACAATATCCTTAAGAAGCCCCATATTATCAAATCCGACCAGTTTGATACCACTCAGGAACGTACCTGCTTCCCCACCTGACCAATTAACATTGACAATACGGTTTCCATATTTTGACATTAACTGGATTGCTTCGGGACAATTAGTACGATGTATCCAGATACTGCCATCCTGTGGAACAAAGCCAACAACCTCATCACCTGGTATCGGGTTACAACAATCAGAAATGCGATATTCCACTTCACCCGTTTCATTGGAAGGTATATCTGCATTTTGGAGTTTAACATTTGAGTCCTCTGATAACTTCTGTGAAACAGGTGATTTTGATCGGACAAAAGGACGAGTAATCAAGTTTAGCCATCCGGTTTTATCATGTTGCAGGCAATCTTTTATTTCTTTTACTCCTATTTCTCCTTTTGTTATCTTATAATAGAGATCAATTACCGAGCCTATTTTCAGGCCATCCTGAATTAGCTGGAGTTGATTACGGTTCATATCAACCTTGAGTTCGGAGAGTATCGCATCAAGTTTTATCTTACCTTCTTCAGCGAATTTTTTCTTTTGTTCTTTAATAGCCTCCTTAATAAACGACTTTGCCCTGGCAGTGACTACAAAGTCCATCCATTCCTCACGAGGGACTTGCTTTTTTGAAGTAATGATCTCGACCTGATCACCACTTTTTAGAACTTGATTCAAAGGCACCAGCTTATGGTTTACTTTAGCACCAATGCATTGGTTTCCTATGGCAGAGTGGATATTATATGCAAAATCAAGAATAGTAGAATTCAATGGGAGTGTTTTCACTTCGCCCTTAGGGGTAAAGAGGATGATTTCATCAGCAAAAAGGTTAAGTTTAAACTCATCGAGAAAGGTTAATGCATTAGAATCAGGAGCTTGCAGCAGTTCCTTGATTTTATTGAGCCACCTGTCTAATCCACTTTCACCACTAGCCTTTTCTTTATACTTCCAGTGCGCAGCATAACCTTTTTCAGCAATTTCGTTCATTCTATTGCTACGTATCTGCACCTCCACCCATTGACCTGTATGACTCATAACAGTAGTATGCAAAGATTCATAACCGTTTGCTTTAGGAGTTGATATCCAATCACGTAGCCTGTTTTGTTTGGGGCTATAAAAATCAGTGACAATAGAATATACCTGCCAGCATTGATATTTTTCATTTTCAACCGGAGTGTCAATAATTATCCGGATAGCAAAAATGTCAAACACCTCCTCAAAAGGCACCTGCTTAGCTTTCATCTTTTGCCAAATTGAGTAAATGGACTTCTCCCTGGCAACTATTTGGAATACTATACCCTGCGCCAGCAGCGCTTTACGTATAGGGTAAATAAACTTATTAATGAACCTTGCTCTTTCAACAGAGGTTTCTTCTAGCTTCCTGGCGATGGAATTATAAATTTCAGGTTCTGTGTATTTGAGTGCCAGGTCCTCCAGTTCACTTTTAATTGCATACAATCCTAAACGGTGAGCGAGAGGGGCAAACAGATAAATTGTCTCAGAAGCAATTTTTAGTTGCTTTTCATGTGGCATAGAATCAAGGGTACGCATATTATGCAACCGATCGGCCAACTTGATCAATATCACTCTTACATCATCAGAAAGTGTAAGTAATATTTTACGGAAGTTCTCTGCCTGGGCCGAAGGAGTATGATCAAACAGCTCTTTGATCTTGGTTAGTCCGTCAATTATTCTTGCCACTTTTTCACCAAACATACGACGCATATCGTCAATTGTATAGTCGGTATCTTCCACAACATCATGCAAGAGTGCGCAGATAATTGATGTTTCACCAAGTCCGATTTCACCGGCTACTATCCTGGCAACTTCTAAAGGATGGTAAATATAGGGTTCACCACTTCTGCGGCGCATATCTTTATGTGCAGACACAGCCAGGTTGAATGCTTTACGTACCATACGCTTGTTCTTCAACTCAGCGCCGTTACTCCAGGCATTCAGAAGTGCCCTGTATCGCTTTAATATTTCTTTTCGTTCCTGCTCCTGATCCGCTACGTACATTCTACTCCTATTGATTACTATTCTTTTTCAACTACAAATGTATTGATTTATCCAATGGATGAGGTAAATGCTAATGTATCATAAAAAAAAACGGCAAAAAGGCAAAAATCTCCTATATTTGTTCTTAATAACGTGATGGCAGACTATTAAGTGCTTCTATTGATAACATTTTAACCTAAACTTATACTTTAGAAATTTTGATAAACCATTCAATTTAATTTCAATGTTTGCATATGAGGTGTATAAGTACGTAAAAATGAAAGTATTCAAAACTCTTACCCGTATTTACCTGAACCTGCTTTTATTGGTTTTTGCATATTTCATGCTCCCCTTTTCTGCATTTGCCACTCATCAACGTGCAGGTGAAATCACCTACCGTTCCTTATCAAATCTTACTTATGAAGTTACGATTACCACCTATACCTATGCACCGAGTCCGGCTGACCGGTGTGAGTTAGAAATTAATTGGGGCGATGGTGAAAGTAGTATACTTCCCAGATCTAATGGCTCATCAGGAGTTAGCCCTAATGGTCATACATGTGATCATATTGGTGAAATGATTAGTTCTGAGATCAGGTTCAATGTTTATATAGGAATACACACCTACCCTTCAGCCTCCATCTATAAAATATGGCTTGAGGACCCTAACAGGAACATGGGTATAGAGAATATTCCCAATTCCGTTGATGTACCTCTATTCATTGAAAGCCTCCTTGTTATTAATCCATTTCTGGGAAGTAACAGTTCACCAATCTTACTCAACCCTCCTATCGATAATGGGTGTATAGGAACACCTTATATGCATAACCCGGGAGCATTTGATCCTAATGGCGATAGCTTAGCGTATAAATTAGTCACACCCAAAGGCGCAGGCGGACTAAACATTATAGGTTATAAATTACCCAACCTGGTTGATGACCAGAACCCAGGGACATTCACACTTAACGAACAAACTGGTGACATAATCTGGGAAAGCCCGACAATACAGGGCGAGTATAATTTTGCCATCATTATTGAAGAATGGAGAAATGGCATTCGTATAGGGTATGTTACCCGCGACATGCAGGTAAACATCATTGCCTGTGATAACAAGCCTCCGGTATTAAATTTAATCTCTGACACTTGCGTTGTTGCCGGAGATACCCTGAGAGTAAAAGTTTCTGCTTTTGACCCTGATAATGACCTGCTGACACTAACCGCAAGTGGGGGACCGTTCTTGCTTGCAGTCAGTCCTGCAAGTTTTGATGTACCTGATGATTCAACAGGTACTATTAGTGCAACCTTTGTATGGCCAACAGTATGTAGTCATGTCCGTAACCAACTTTACCAAGTGTATTTCAAAGTGACAGATGATGGCAAACCGGTTAAGCTATTCGACATGAAAATTCTCAATATTAAGGTAATAGCTCCTCCCATTATAGGGACACAGGCAGAACCGCTTGGTAATAATATTAATCTAACCTGGCTCAAGCCATCATGTACTGAAGCTAAGGGATATAAGATATACCGGAGGGCAGGGCATTCAAACTATTTTCCTGATTACTGCACTACAGGGGTTCCCCCTGGAACAGGATACAAGCTGATTGCAATTACCCAGGGTATGAACACTACAGCATATACTGACAATAATAACGGAATCGGGTTAGTACGTGGTATTACTTATTGCTATATAGTTACTTATTGGTTTGAAGATGGAGCAGAAAGCAGAGCTTCTGAAGAATTCTGTGCTGCCCTGAAAAAAGACCTGCCGGTTATCACCAATGTTACTGTAGATGCTACCTCATTAACTGATGGTCGAATCAGCGTAGTATGGTCAAAACCAACTGAACTGGATACTATTCAGGTTCCCGGACCTTATAGGTACAAAGTTTACAGATCAAGAAACTTCAGCACTGCTGCTCAAGTAGAGATTGCGCAGTTCAATGATCTGAATGACACCATATACAATGATATTGGGCTAAATACGCTTGACAATCCATGGACGTACACGATTGAATTAATTAACAATACCCCTGGCAATGTTTTTTCTGTTGGATTTTCAGTTCCTGCATCTTCCATATTTCTTACAACAATCCCGTCAGATCAACAAATAACCATTAATATCAATGAAAATGTCCCTTGGGCTAACGAACAATATACAGTGTATAGAAGACTCCAGGGAGCAACAATTTTTGATAGTTTAACTACCATATCTGTCAGAAGGTTTATTGATACTGCTTTGGTCAACGAGTCACAATATTGTTACCTGGTAAAAACAATAGGAACTTATGGTACCCCCGGCTACATTGACCCACTTATCAATTTTTCACAAATAAAGTGTGATTCGCCTATTGATAATATTCCACCCTGCGTTCCTTTATTGCAGGCAAACATCAATTGTGACGAATTAACGGCACTTTTTTCATGGGAAAATATTAAGCTCACCTGTGCTCCTGATATTGCCAATTACTATTTATATAAGACTGGGCATCCTGTTGAACTTATAGCTACCATTTCCCCCGAAAAAACCAGCTTCCTATATACGGCAGACCAAACTCTTACAGGTTGCTTTTTCGTCATAGCATCTGATACTAACGGCAACATTGACACTTCATCATACCAGTTATATTGTATAGATATCGATGATTGTCCCCGATACCATCTTCCTAATGTATTCACACCCAATTTCGACAACATTAATGATTATTTCGTTCCTTTCCCCGGTTATTCATCTGTTGAAAGAGTGGAAATGCAGATATTCAACAGGTGGGGTGTACTGGTTTATGAAACCGATGATCCTGAAATCAAGTGGGATGGAAAAGATAAAAACACCAATAAGATGTGCCCTGAGGGTGTTTATTTTTATAAATGTACGATTTATGAAATTGTAGGCTTACCCGAGTTACCTGAAGAGGCCACTATTCAATCGAGAGTATTAACCAACAGCATTCATTTGTTAAGGTAAAACTCTTAACCCATATGATTATAATAAATCTAACCAATCACTACTCATCACTTACTACTCACTACCCTTTGGCTGTTCGATACGGTAAATATCTTCCTCTCCCCTTCTGCTCTTTTGAAGGTGATAAAAGCATACAACTCTTTCCCTACTGCTTCGACAGGTAAATCCAACTCGATGGTTCCATACCGACGGGTGGCAGCATGGGTGTTTACGTGACTGTATGCGTTATCAGTGGTAGCGACTGACAACATGACGATGTCATCATCACGAAGGCGAAGGTGCTTTGCGCCTTTTTGACTTTGGTGGAGTTGATTTTCCGAATGTCGGTGGGTAAGGTGCGCATAGCTTTCTTACCGTATATTTCATATCATAACACCTGTCGGACGGTACCCGACAGGGTTTCTCCTTTTCTTGCGATGGTCCTTGTTTTCTGTATTAAGTGTAATAATATACATCAAATATCGTGCCAATGCGTACTCAAATAGGATTAAATACGAACTTCAGACGCATTTATGCGTATATAGTCCGTGTTAAGTCCGTGTTATGTCCGTGTTAAGTTCATATTTAATCCGTGTTAAGTTCTTATACAACTTCTGATTCAAGCTGCTGACAGAGATTTTAATATCATTTAATACGTGTTAAGTTCTTATACAATCCGTGTTAAGTTCTTGTTTGATGTCGCCAATAAAGAAGAGGCTGACCGGTATGGCTATTTCATTTAATTCGTGTTAAGTTCTTATTTAATCCGTGTTAAGTTCTTATTTAATCCGTGCTAACTAAAAATTTGAACGAATGGCTAATTCGGGTTGGCAGTGTAACCATCAAGTTTTTGGGTATAACGTTCGTGACCTCCTTTTTGACTTAATCGCGCTATTTCTTGAACATCGGTCAATTGTAATAGTTATGCATAGAGCGGCTGTCCGGTAAAATATGCATTTTTGCCCATAAATATTTCCTTTTGAGTGTCGTAACTGCAAAGGAAGTAAAAAGGGCCGGATTCCAAGAGAGGAAAACAGCCCTGATTTTTTGCCCTACTAATTTTTATCAGACAGCAATAGTATAAATTCAATAATTGAATGAATTAAGCTTTAAAAAAGTTTAGTTCAGCATTATTTAAACATTTTTTCAGCGAGGTCAACCACTCTGGAAGAGTAGCCCCACTCGTTATCGTACCATGCGAGCACTTTAACTGTGCGGCCGTTCACCATAGTACTCTTTGAGTCAAATACTGAAGAAGCAGGGTTATGGATAACATCAACCGAAACAATCTCATCTTCCGTATATTCAAGGATACCCTTCATCGGCCCTTCAGAAGCTTCTTTCATTGCAGCATTAATTTGTTCCTTGGTTACGTCAGTTTTTAGATTGACAACCAAGTCAACTAATGAACCGGTAGGTGTAGGAACCCTGACTGACAACCCGTCAAGTTTTCCTTTCAGTTCAGGAATTACAATACCTACAGCTTTTGCAGCACCAGTAGTTGTAGGAATCTGAGAAACAGCAGCAGAGCGAGCCCTTCTAAGATCGCTATGAGGTGCATCAAGGATTGTTTGATCATTTGTATATGAATGGATTGTAGTCATAAGCCCATTCTCTATACCAAACTTGTCGTTAAGCACCTTTGCTATAGGAGCCAAGCAGTTTGTGGTACAGGATGCATTTGATACACACTGGTCAGTTTCTTTAAGGTCATGATCATTAACACCAAGAACAATAGTCCTGTCAATTTCATCTTTAGAAGGTACCGTCAAAATAACTTTTTTAGAACCGTTTTTCAGGTGATCGCCATAACCGCCCTTTGCACTTTCACGTGAACGAAATACTCCAGTTGCTTCTACTACTACATCAGGAGCTAGTGCCCAAGGGATAGAGCTTGGATTTCGTTCAGCAGTAACCGGATATTTCACTCCGTTAACGATTAATGAAGTCTCATCATAAGCAATCTTTCCCTGAAAACGGCCTTGGGTAGAATCATACTTCAATAGATAAGCAAGAGTTTTAGTATTTGTAAGGTCATTAATACCAATTACAACAATATTCTCATGCTCAAGTGCTATTTTAAAAACATTACGGCCGATTCTTCCAAATCCATTGATGGCCAATTTAATCTTTGACATATCTGTAATTTTTAATGAGTGTTCTCTTCTTGGGTAATTCAAAAATAAGTAAAATTCCACAGATAAACAATCAGGTTTATTATTTGTTGTGAAGCACACCTCTATTATTATCAAATTATCAAGTACTGACAGGGTCAGATCAGCCTGAGTACAATAATTCAGCATTACAGAAAGGAAATCAGGTTAGCCAAACTAAAGTGATCTATTATTAGAAGATAAAGAAGAGAAGATCAGCCTGATTACAATGATTAGATTATATGGAACAGGAGATCAGATCAACCTTATTCAGATGATCAGATTAACATGTGTATAGATTTTAAATGAAGAAGAAGCAAGCATGTTTAAAATTCAGTTCATACTAATGCAACCATATTTATTTTCAGATTACCTTTGCATTGATGAAAAATACCCGCAATTTTTGTATTATCGCCCATATTGACCATGGAAAAAGCACCCTGGCAGATCGTTTGCTTGAACTTACCGGCACTTTATCCAATCGGCAACAGCAAGACCAGGTGCTTGATGACATGGACCTGGAGCGCGAGAGAGGCATTACCATTAAAAGCCATGCCATTCAAATGAAATACAATTTTGAAGGCACCGATTATATCCTTAATCTTATTGACACACCCGGGCACGTAGACTTTTCATATGAAGTGTCGCGTTCCATTGCTGCATGTGAAGGTGCATTACTCATTGTTGATGCCACTCAGGGTATTCAGGCTCAGACCATCTCAAATTTATATCTTGCTTTGGAACATGACCTGGAAATTATTCCGGTAATGAACAAGATGGACATGGAAAATGCAATGCCAGAAGATGTTGAAGAGCAGATAATTGATTTGATAGGATGTAAACCGGAAGATATTATAAGAGCAAGTGGCAAAACAGGTTTAGGTATTGACTTAATACTTGAATCAATTATAAAGAAAGTACCGGCTCCGAAAGGTGATCCTGATGCTCCTTTACAGGCTCTGATCTTTGATTCGGTTTTCAATTCATTCAGGGGAATCATCGCGTACTTCCGTATCATGAATGGGCAGATTAAAAAGGGTGATTTCGTCAAATTCTTTGCAACCGGTAAGGAATATAATGCTGAAGAAATCGGAGTGCTGAAATTAGTACAGCAACCCCGAGAAATGTTAAGTGCCGGGGATGTAGGATATATAATTTCAGGTATTAAAACTTCACGTGAAGTTAAGGTGGGTGATACTATTACCCATGTTAAACGTCCATGTGAGAAAGCTATTGAGGGTTTTACCAATGTAAAGCCAATGGTTTACGCCGGTATTTATCCTGTTGATGCCGATGACTATGAAGAGTTGAGATCATCAATGGAGAAATTGCAGTTGAATGATGCTTCACTGGTATTTGAGCCAGAATCATCGGCTGCGCTAGGGTTTGGGTTTAGGTGTGGTTTCCTCGGTTTATTGCATATGGAGATTATACAGGAAAGGCTTGATCGTGAATTCGATATGGATGTAATTACAACCGTTCCTAACGTTTCATACAAAGCTTTTACAACTAAAAACGAAGTAATCGAGGTTCATAACCCTTCAGGATTACCTGCCCCTAACTATCTACAATATATTGAGGAACCTTATATTACAGCTCAGGTTATTTCAAAGGCAGAATACTTGGGAGCAGTAATGAAATTATGCATTGAAAAGAGAGGAACCCTTATTAACCAGGTCTATTTAGCAAGTAACCGCATCGAGTTAACGGTTGAATTACCACTGGGAGAAATTGTCTTTGATTTTTATGATAAGCTCAAGAGCATTTCAAAAGGTTATGCTTCCTTTGATTATCATATTACCGGTTATAAAACAGCTAAGCTTGTCAGGCTAGATGTATTATTGAACGGGGAGCCTGTTGATGCGCTCTCCACTTTAATTCACCAGGATAATGCTTATGAGTTTGGGCGCAAAATGTGTGTTAAACTTAAGGATCTGATACCGCGCCAACAATTTGATATAGCAATTCAGGCTGCCATTGGTGCAAAGATAATTGCACGTGAAACTGTTAAAGCAGTGCGTAAAGATGTTACAGCTAAGTGTTATGGAGGTGATATTACCCGTAAAAGAAAGTTGCTTGAGAAACAGAAAAAGGGGAAAAAGCGTATGCGTCAAATTGGTAATGTTGAAGTTCCACAGTCTGCTTTCCTGGCTGTATTGAAACTTGATTAATCTAATCTAAATGTCGATCAATTGGTGTTTCAATCCATAAATAATTACTTCAATAATATTCTTTGCTTCTATTTTGGTCATTAGGTTAGCCCTGTGTTTTTCAACGGTACGGCTACTAATGAATAATTTATCAGCAATTTCCTTGGTGGATAATCCTTTGCATACAAGGGTCAATATCTCTAGTTCACGATCGGAGAAAACGATATTTTCACTACTTTTTTCTTCATTATCCTGATTTTTAGAAAACAGGGTACGAAGTTTATTAATCAATCCTTCAGAAACATACAAACCCTTACCTCCTATCGAATCTACTACTTTCTCAAATTCTCTAATTTCATAAGGACTTAAATCTTCCAAAGTTGAATCTTCAGGTTCAAGAGATTTCAGGGATGAAAAAATTCCCAAAAGGCTGGTTTTCCCTTTTACTTTGAGACCTTCAATACCATATATTTCAATGCTCAAAACATGTCCATCCTTATGTTTGACATGGAAATTGATATGTATTTCCTTCTCAAATCCTTGCAAACAGCGGTTGATCTTATCCATAGCCTGCGTTCTGTTTGCCTCAATGATCAAATCCCGGAAACCCATTTGTAATAGTTCTTCTCGGCTATAACCCAACATATTCGATAAGCTTGGATTGGTTTCAATAAATTTAGCACCCTGATATATAAAGATACCATAGGGAGAAATCATTGAAAGGGCAATGAACTTTTCTTCATTTGCTTTCTTGTTGGCTTCAGCTTTGTTGATACGCGTAGCAATTGATGTAATCAGCTCATCATACTCAAAAGGCTTTACAATATAATCATCTGCACCTAGCTGCATACCAAATCGAATGTCCTTTAGCTCAGATTTGCCGGTCAGAAAAACGAATGGAATCATTGCAGTGGCTGAGCTTTCCTTTAATACATTGAAAACGTCATAACCACTAATCTCCTTCATGGAGATATCACACAATATTAAATCAGGTAGTATTTCAAAGGCTTTTTGTATTCCAACAGCTCCATCCGGTGCATGGGATATTTCGTAGCCTTTTACTCTCAGAAGATTGATAATGGTTAGTGCTAATGCTTTATCATCTTCAATAAGTAAGATTTTACCACAATATTCACTCTGTAAACTCATTGGAATATTTTTTAACATTCTGCATTTATCGGTAAATCCACAATAAAGATACTCCCTTTCCCGATTTCACTAGTAATTTGTAGAGTACCTTTTTGTAAAAGTAAGCATGCTTTTACGATTGCTAAGCCTAATCCAATACCTTCAACGAGATTAAAATGGTCTTCATTAAAAAAACGATTGAGGTTGCTAATTTGATCAGGGGAAATCCCAATTCCATCATCTTTAATGATAAACCGAATTATATCAGTATTTATATATTGTGATTCAAAAAGAACCTTATGATCCTTTTTTGAGTAATCAAGAGCATTATGAATTAAATGGGTAAATAAGTTTTCAAACAAGTACTCATCAATCTCAATTTCTGTGATTAAAGGATCATGAACGTATTTGACCCTGTCAGGAATAACTTCAGTATCGTTCAACTCCTGAACTAAACTACTGCATAGTACCGTCAATTCAACTTTTGATGGTTTAAATTCCAATCTATCCTTATTGATAGAATCAACAATAGTTACTTTATCTAGTATTCGGAGAAGGGACTTAACAGCCATACGACTTAAGGAAAACGCTTCTTCTATGGTTTCGTGGTCAAGTTGGAGTTCATGATATTCCAGTAATTGAAGATTGGCATAAATTATTGAAAGCGGTGTTCTGAAATCATGAGAGACTGAAGAAATACATTTGGAATTAATTTTATTCAGACTAATTTCTGTTGAATGCCGATCACAGAGTTCACTTGGCACCCTGTTATACTTATCATAAAGTTTAACATAAAAGTGGAAATACAAATCGCCCATAACTGTAATAGGGACTTTTGTTATCAGAAATTTGTATGCATTGCTTTCGATCTCAATAGTATAAAGATATTCTTCCATACTTGGTTCCTGATTACTGAAATCGCACTTTTGCTTAATAATTGCGGTAATTACACTGATCCAATAAGAAGGTAATGGTTTATTAAATCCGGTAAAAGGAGATTCTGAATAAGAATTTGAAAAATTAAATGACAAACAATTACCTTTAAGGTCTTTTACTAAGGAATAAAAAGCACCCTCAGTTTTAATCGGTGAAACAACAGAAATTTGCTGCTGGTTCATAGAACTATCCAATTTAATATCAAATACCATTGGTTGTTAATCTATTTTATC
>JBAXYX010000069.1:0-11432 GCA_041670625.1 Lentimicrobiaceae bacterium
GTGAGAGCAAGGTCTTCATCATCAGCAGGATTTACCAAGACAGTAGCAACCAAATCATAAGCAGGCGTGAGCATGTAACCAATCTCAGGAGTTTTTATCAATGAAAAGTTCTTCAGATGCATATCTGAATTACCTGTGAGAAATGAAAATAGAACCAATTCGAAAAAATTAATTACATCAAGTCCCGGGTTAGCAGAATACTTCTGTATTGCTTTTGCAATCTGTTCATAGGATCCATGATACTTATCCTCTGTCATGCGGCCAGTAAGCTGGCACATATCCTCCATAAGCAACTTAGCTTTCTTTACCCTGTCGATTCGTCTGGTAATATAAGCTAAACTACCTGATTTCATTCGGATTAAGCTGTGCGGAACAACAGCTATTTTTGCAATCTCCGCCAAATGCATTGTAACATCTTCAACTTCTGGTAACTGGGGATAATAAAGTGAAGGGGGCTTTAATATATACCCACCCCACAAGCCAACAATGGTAAATCGTTTTGGATCGTTTTGGTTATCCCCGTTTGTTATATGTAATGACAACTTGGGTTGTACTCCGGTGACTGTTGTTTGACTTTGGATTACCTGCTTTGCAATCTCTTCTATATTCTCTTCAGAATATTGTAGAGATGGCGCAACGGGTTCTTCGAACATCTTTCTGCTGCATTTAGTATGGAAATCTATGTCGTCGGCTTTCAGAGGCAAATAGCAGTATAAGCATCTCTTTTCCATATCAATAGCTCTTTTCAGGAATTATTAGTTTCATTGTATTCATCCGTTTTGACCGGGACAACACTGACAGCTCCAATACAGTCTTTGCAGCAAGCCATGAGAAGTCCCATTCGATCACGTGGATTAAGTTTCCAGTTTCTCTCAGCAATAGTTAATAACCAACCTTCCGGAATAAGTCCGTCAAAAAAAGGGAATAATATAGTACTTGAAAATGGAGTTTCCTGTAATGGGAGGGTCAGACTAACCGGTTCTATATTAGTCCGTTTTAAATATTCAGGATCGTATTTAAAATGGTATCCGTTCTCATCCTGAGTTAACCAACCTGCCGTAAGATCATAGATCTTTATCTCTGCTTTTCTCATGCGTCAGTTATTAGTTCATCACTTGCAGATTTTTTTACCGCTCCAACCTGATAACCAAATAGCTGCAACACCTGGTTAACTTTGTCCAGTCGCAAGGTTTGCTTTCCCTGCTCCAACTCTCTGACAAAGCGTAACCCAACACCGGCCTTTTCTGCCAGGTCCTTTTGGGTAAGTCGCGCAGTATTCCTCTTTTGTTTGATGAATTCGCTTAGATTCATAATATTATACCTTTTCGGGTGTAAATATAATGCAATTTCGCTAAATTATACCATATCGGGTATAATTTAGCGAATAATAGTCTTCTTTATACCTGTACGGGTATAAAATGTACTATTTTAGAGAGGCAGCATATAACACATATTTATACAAAAATTATCAACCTCAATGTATAAAACTTTCAAGTGGTAAAGATCGGACGAACAAATACACTAAAAATAAATCGTGACGCATTAATTACATACATCTCAGTATGACTCCGGACACGCCTATAATATATCAGATAACATTTTATAAAATCCGCACTTAAATCACAATATTGATAATCTTTTTAGGTACGATAATCACCTTTTTAGGAGCTTTACCTTCCAGCCATTTCTGTGATTCAGGAGCTGCAAGTACTGACTTTTCTATTTCAGGCACTGTCAAATCAACCGGAAGTGTGAGTTTGAAACGCATCTTGCCATTGAAGGATACAGGGTACTCAAAAGCATTTTCTACGGTGTACTCAGCCTTATATTCAGGGAATGAAGCCTTGGTAACGCTTGAGGTGTTCCCCAACAAGCTCCACAGCTCTTCAGCAATGTGCGGGGCATAGGGTGATATAAGAATAGTTAGCTGACTCAGGATGGTGCGGTTGTTGCATTTCAGGTCTGCCAGGTCATTTACGCAGATCATAAAGTTGCTCACCACAGTGTTGAATGAGAACCGTTCAATATCTTCACTCACTTTCCGGATGGTTTTGTGCAGCACTTTCAGCTCAGCAGCAGTCGGTTCATGATCATTGACGTTGAAGTTTTGATCCGGATCATGGAATAATCGCCAGAATTTCCGCATGAAGCGGAATACGCCTTCAATACCGTTAGTATCCCATGGCTTGGCCTGTTCAATAGGTCCCAGGAACATTTCATACAATCGCAGCGTATCAGCCCCATAGCGCTCAATCAGGTCATCGGGGTTCTGCACATTGTACTTGGATTTCGACATTTTCTCCACTTCCCAGCCACAGATGTATTTACCATCTTCCAGTACAAATTCAGCATCGGCAAACTGAGGTTGCCACTGTTTGAAGGCCTCCAGGTCGAGCACATCATTATGCACAATATTCACATCCACATGAATCGGCTGAACCTGTAAATTACCAACGAGATTATAACTTACATACTTATTAGTGCCGGCTATGCGGTATACATAGTTGGAACGGCCCTGAATCATCCCCTGGTTTATCAGTTTGTTAAAAGGTTCATCTTGAACGGTAAGGCCCAAATCATACAGAAACTTGTTCCAGAAACGGGCATAAAGCAGGTGACCGGTAGCATGTTCGGCACCACCCATATATAAATCCACACTTTGCCAGTATTCCACTGCTTCGCGCGAGAAGTATTCGTTATTATTGCGGGGATCCATATACCTCAGGTAATAGGCACTTGAGCCTGCAAACCCGGGCATGGTATTGGTTTCAAGAGGATAGCCATCCTTGTTGACCCAGTTTTGAGCACGTGCCAGTGGGGGTTCACCCGATTCAGTAGGCAGGTAAGCGTCAACAACCGGAAGCTGCAAAGGAAGTTCGGATTCGTCGAGCGTATAAGGCATTCCATCCTTGTAGAAAACAGGGAATGGCTCACCCCAGTAACGCTGGCGACTGAAAATGGCATCGCGCAGGCGGAAGTTCACCTTGCCCCGGCCAATGCCCATCTCCTCCACTTTGCGGATGGTGGTAGTAATGGCAGCCTTTACATCAAGTGAATTGATGAACCCGCTATTGATCATGATGCCTTCCTTTGAATCATATGATTCTTCCCACAGGGATGGGTCAATGGGGGTTTCACCCTTGCGGGAAACAACCTGAATGACGGGGAGGTTGAAATGTCGGGCAAAGGCAAAGTCACGACTGTCGTGCCCCGGCACTGCCATGATAGCTCCTGTGCCGTATCCCATCAGTACATAATCAGCAACCCAGACAGGGATTTCTTCACCATTCAACGGATTAATAGCGTAGGCACCTGTGAATTCACCGCTCACCTTTTTAACTTCGGTCATGCGTTCACGTTCTGATCGGTTTTTGGCCCATTGAACATAGGCTTCAACTTTGGCACGCTGAGCATCCGTTGTAATAGATGCTACCAAAGGATGTTCGGGAGCAAGCACCATAAAGGTAACCCCAAACATCGTGTCGGCACGGGTGGTAAATATTTCGAGTGACTCACTGAATCCTTTGATTTCGAAGACTGCTGAGCACCCCTCACTGCGTCCAATCCAATTACGTTGAATATCTTTAATCGACTCAGGCCAATCAATGCGATCAAGGCCTTCGAGCAACCTGTCGGCATAAGCAGTAATCCGGAGCAGCCACTGCTTCATGTTCTTGCGTTCCACAGGATGACCTCCACGAATGGAAAAACCTTCACTCACTTCGTCATTTGCCAGCACGGTTCCCAGGGCAGGGCACCAGTTAACCAGTGTATCAGCAAGGTATGCAAGGCGGTACTTCATCAATATCTCTTGCTGTTGTTTCTCATTAAAGTTTTTCCATTCATCGGCAGTAAAAGCGTTAACCTCACTGCATGCAGCCATTACCCCTTCATTGCCGGCAGCTTCAAACTTACTGACCAGTGTATTTACAGGCTCGGCTTTCTGCGTAAGCTTATTATACCAGGAGTGGAAAAGCCGGATAAAAGTCCATTGGGTCCATTTATAATAATCAGGATCACTGGTGCGGACTTCCCGGTCCCAGTCGAATGAGAAACCAATCTTATCCAGTTGTTCGCGGTAACGGGCTATATTTTTTTCAGTAGTAACAGCAGGGTGTGTGCCGGTTTGAATAGCATATTGTTCTGCCGGAAGGCCATAAGCATCATAACCCATGGGATGGAGCACATTAAAACCTTTCAGCCGTTTGTAACGGGCATAAATATCCGAAGCGATGTAACCCAGCGGATGACCTACATGTAACCCGGCTCCCGAAGGATAAGGGAACATATCAAGCACGTAATACTTAGGCTTTGTGCGATCTGTCAACGTTTTGTAAGTCTTGTTATCCGACCAGTACTTCCGCCATTTAGGCTCTATCTCATTAAAATTGTATTCCATGGGGTACATCATTATTAAGTTCGCAAAATTAGGAATAACTTTGTTATGAAGCATCTGCCAATTAATAAACAGATTAAGAGGACATCATACTATGAACCAATAAAGCACTATTTTCAGCCAAAAATTCATCTTCTTTGTTATATTGTAACTCGGTAAAACAAATAAGTCATTACTATTCATATTTGTAATAACAAATGAAAACACTCCGTTCACTGATCTGCCTGATAGTTATCACCACTGTGTTAAGTTCCTGTAATAACTCCTCTGTTTATACTGAGCCGAATGCTGATGTTGAAGACAGGATTGAAGACCTGCTAAGTCAAATGACTCTTGATGAAAAGATAGAGCAATTATCGGGTATGAAGCAAACAGGTTTTGACACGAAGGATAATGAACGATTAGGCATACCCGGTTTCCATATGACGGATGGCCCGATTGGGATAAGGTGGAACCGTGCGACAGCTTTCCCATCAGGTATTTCTTTGGCAGCTACCTGGGATACAGCTCTTGCAACGCGCTTTGCCGAAGCCTTGGCAAGGGAAGCCAGCGCAAAAGGACGCAACTTCCTTCTGGGCCCCTGTGTGAATATAAACAGGTTCCCTGCCGGTGGACGAAACTTTGAAAGCTACGGCGAAGACCCCTACCTCACGTCTCGGTTAGCCGTTAACTATATCAAAGCGCTACAGTTAAATGACGTTATTGTATGTATTAAGCATTTTGCCCTGAAAAATCAGGAATGGCGAAGAACAGAAATAGATGTTCAGGTTGATGAACGAACCATGCGTGAAATTTATCTTCCTGCATTTGAGGCAGCCGTGAAAGAAGCCGAGGTTTATTCGGTAATGTCAGCTTACAATAAAGTAAACGGATGGTGGTGCAGTGAAAACGACATGTTGTTGAATAAGATACTCAAAGAGGAATGGGGTTTCCGGGGGTTGGTAGTCTCTGATTGGGAATCCACTCATAACACGATAAGTGCTGCTAATCACGGTCTGGATCTTGAAATGCCTTCAGCGTATATTTATACCCCTGCAAAGTTGAAACAGGCCGTTACTTCAGGTAAAATTAGTGAGAAAGTGATTGACGATAAGGTGCGCAGAATATTAAGGGTTAAGTTTGAGTCAAATATGTTTGACGGTCAACAGGAACCTTTTGACACTGCCATCTTTCACAGTGCCCGGCATAAGAATCTGGCCCTCGAAATGGCCGTTAACAGTATGGTATTGCTAAAGAATGAACATGACGTTTTGCCTCTTGATCTTAATAAGTTAAAGACCATTGCAGTGATCGGGCCTATGGTAAACGACGCTCCCACAGGTGGTGGAGGAAGTTCACATGTAACTCCTTATTACAAGGTGAGTCCCATGCAAGGTATTCATAAAATTGCAAATGGTAAAGTAAAGATACTATACGCTTCAGGCACGTTATGGCCACTCACTCCCACTAAATCGGTTTCACAGGAATCCATGAAAACAGATGAAAAGCTCATTGAGGAAGCGGTAAAAGTCGCTAAAGCTGCAGATGTTGCCTTGCTGTTTGTCGGTACAAATGACCAAATAGAATCTGAAGGGTTTGACAGGACAGGTGGTTTGCAGCTGCTTGCAGAGCAGGATAAACTGATCAGTGCAGTTGCTGCAGCTAATCCCCGCTCAGTAGTAGTGATGTACAGCGGCACCACGGTGTTGGCTGATAAGTGGCTGAGCAAAATACCGGCCATGGTACAGGCCTTCTTCCCCGGACAGGAAGGTGGTAATGCCATAGCACAACTGCTTTTTGGAAAAGAGAACTTCTCAGGTAAACTGCCCTTTTCATATTTAGCTTCCTATGATCAGTCACCCGCATACAAGGGATATATGGATTCATCATTGAGAGCTCCATACTCTGAAGGTATATATGTAGGCTACCGCTACCTTGAAAAGAATAAGCTAAAACCACAGTTCCCGTTCGGTTATGGCTTATCATACACCACATTCGAATACAAAGGACTTGTCATCCTGAAAACAGGTGATTACACGTTTGATGTATCCTTGAAAGTACAAAATACCGGCCCAAGGGAGGGTAGTGAAATTGTGCAATTGTACGTTGCACCCAATGCCCCTGCAGTTGACAGACCATTAAAAGAGCTTAAAGGGTTCGCGAAAGTAAAGCTCCAACCCGGCGAAGAAAAAACAGTAACCTTTAAGCTTAACAAGCGTTCATTCAGCCGGTTTGATGCCGGTAAAAAAGGTTGGATAGCTGACCCGGGTAATTATGACATCATTATTGGGGCATCTTCGGCTGATGACCGCCTTACCAAAAGAATTAGGATTAAATAATAACTGATTTACTTTTAGTTATTAAGAATTCTTCCGAGTCTGCGGCTTATTTCATTACGAGCCTGCTTCAGGAATATATCCCTGGACAGGAGATCAGCCCATGTTTCAGATTCCGGTGGTAATTCTTTAAGCTCTTTCTGATTGGCTCGAATCAGTAATGTCAGCTTTTTGTGCAACAATGCCAGTATAGCACGAAGAGACACATCTTCAAGATGTTGATCTTCATTAGGTACTGTAATTTTTAACTCTTCCCAGCCGGGGCTTAGTTCATACCTCGGGGTAATAATATCAATTGCGCAATTGGATATTTGTTGATCAGATGCTTGAAAGAAGAATGCCTCATGGGGTATATCATGGCTGTCAACACCTTTTGCGTAGGCATCAAAGATAAATTGATATACCTGATTATCAAATGATACCTGGTTAGCCCTTAGGTCATTACAAATCAATTGTGCAATACTTGTTTTGGGTATTTCTTTTATTTCCTGAATATTCAGCGGTTGGTCACCTTCAGAAAGGTCACTATGAAGATTGTTAACCTTTGATGGGTTTTTAGGCATAGCACTGCTCTGAGCGGCGTCATCCTGAGGTTTTAACTCAATCTCACGATCTCCAAAAAGCAACAACAGCCTGATCACATCCAGTTCCTGAGCACTGCAATCGTCTTCTTTTACTAATGGTTCCTGTTCAACTATGGGATCTGCAATGTGCGTTTCTTCTTCAGCAGGTGCATCCGTAAATCCCTTAGTCACCTTTTTCCTTAACAAGCGGTTCAATTCATTGAGCAGAGTCTGTTCGGCCATATTCATGATAGCAGAGCATTCTCTGATATAAACAGAGCGAGTGATAGGGTCTCCAATCAGGCTGATACTTTGTATGATCTCATGAATAAGCCCGGCCTTTTTGATAGGGTCATTGTTGGTTTCAGATATCAGCAACCTTGTCTTGAAGGTGATAAAGTCATCAGAAGCTGTAGCTATGAATGCTTCCACATCGGTCGAGCGATGCTTACGGGCATAGGAATCAGGGTCTTCACCGTCAGGGAAAAGAACAATCCTTACATTCATCCCTTGCTCCAGAATCATGTCGATACCTCTGAAAGAAGCTTTAATACCGGCAGGGTCACCATCATAAAGGATGGTTATGTTTCGGGTAAATTTACTGATCAGCTTAATCTGCTCAGTGGTGAGCGAAGTGCCGGATGAAGCCACTACATTCTCTATACCTGCCTGATGCAGTGATATTACATCAGTATAACCTTCAACCAACAGGCAGTTGTCCTTCGATACTATGGCACTGCGTGCGAAGAATATTCCATAGAGGCTTTTGGATTTGTTGTATATCTCTGACTCCGGCGAATTGACATACTTAGGTTTTGTTTTATCGGCAATCAGTATCCGACCTCCAAAGCCTATGACTTTACCGGTAAGGTTATGTATCGGGAAAATCACACGGTCGCGGAAGCGATCATACATCTTACCTTCCTTACTGATGGTCAGACCGGCATTAACCAAAAGCTGCTCATTATAGCCATGTGCTAAAGCGTTTTTAGTAAATGAATCCCAGGCAGTCGGAGCAAAGCCTAACTGGAACTTTTGAATGATATCCTCCCTGAAACCTCTTTCAACAAAGTAGCTGTGTCCTATGGCCTTCCCTTCTTCAGAAGTAAGCATAGTATCAGTAAAGAACTTCTGTGCAAAAGTATGTACATTAAATAAATTCTCTCTTTCAGTATCGGCCTGCTTATCTTCAGGACTTGGCTCCTGTTCCTCAATTTCAATATTGTACTTGCTTGCAAGGTAACGGAGTGCTTCGGGATAGGAGTATTTTTCATGCTCCATAATAAAATTGACCGAATTACCGGCTTTACCACAGCCAAAGCACTTATAGATACCTTTGGAAGGCGAGACTGTAAATGAAGGGGTCTTTTCGTTATGGAAAGGACATAAGCCCAATAAATTTGAGCCCCGCTTCTTAAGCTGCACAAAGTCTCCAACAACTTCGTCAATTCGCACAGCGTCGAAAATATCCTGTATTATCTCTTTAGGGATCAAAGTGGGTCAATTTATTTCGCCTCAAAATTAACTAAAAGAATCAGTGGAATCCCATTCTTATTTTTCAATAGATAAAGGTAAATATAAATAACTTATGACAAATATTTTATACTTTTGAAATAGTTTTCAATAATTACTGAATTCCAAAAGATTACACACCATAAAACGATCACCACTATGAAGAATGTTTTGTTTTGCCTGATCACCATGTTATTTCTTGCTTCCACCACCGTTGCCCAGTATGTTCCGTATAAGTTTGGCAAACTTGAAGATCAGGAAAAAGAAATGGATGTTTGTCCTATTGACGAAAACGCTGCAGCAGTGGTAATATTCGATATCGGGAAAACCTTCTTTGCACGCAACGTTGACAATTTTGAGGTAATACATGATCGGTTTATGAGGATCAAAATATTGAGTGATGAAGGTGCTAAATATAGTAAAATTACCTTCCCGCTATACTTTGAGAAAAACGTAAAGGAAAAAATCGGAGGAATAGAAGCAAACTCATGGAACCTGAATGGCAACATCTGGCAAAAAACGGAATTACCGCCCAAACAATATGAAAAAGTGGTCATTAACGATAATTATATGCTGGTTACGGTTGAAATACCTAATGTTCAAAAAGGAACTATTGTTGAAATTCATTACTCTATCAATAGTCCTTTCTTCACTCCTTTACATGGTTGGGACTTTCAGAATGAGATACCCACATTATTCAGTTTCTATGAAATCAGGATGATTCCCTTTTATGAATATTCTTTCCTGATTCAGGGAAAGAGGCCTGAAATTCAGAAGTCTTTCCTGGATAAAGAGCATGAATACGAGATAGGTAAAAACCAAAATGAGCAATATGGGAATATCAAGTATAATGAAATGGTTTACCTGTATGGAATGAATAATCTTCCCGCCAATACACAAAACGGGACGAGGATAGATTTTCAGTTAACCAGAATCGTTGACCTCAACGGTGTTAGCCTCAAAGTAAGTGATACATGGGAAAAAACAATTAAAGAGCTGATTACTGATGATCGGTTCGGTGATTTTGCCGATAAAGCCACAAAAAAAGCTGATAAGTTAATGGACCTTAATTACATGCTAAACCTGGATGCTTCCGATCGATTGTATACTATTGTACGCCATGTTAAGGACAAGTATACCTGGAATGGGGTATTTGGCAAATACACATCGCTTACGATGAATGATTTCCTTGAAAACAAAAAAGGGAATGCCGGTGCTATTAACCTGTTTACTATCGGGTTATTAAGGGCAGCGGGTATTGATGCATATCCGGTATTATTAAGCACTAAGAATAACAACCAGGTAAATACTGATTTTCCTTTTTTGCATCTGTATGATTATGTATTGATCGGTGCAAATATCAATAATGAATTCTTATTGACTGATGCTACTGAACCATTGCTGGCCGATGACCAGATTCCTATGCACTCTATTAACAGAAAAGGATTGATTATTCAGAAGAATAAAGAGCAGTGGTTGAATTGCGTTACCCCTGATTCTTCCTTCACTCATACTTCAGTCAAGATTTCAATTCCTGAAAACAGTGGATCCTTAAAGGTCAGCCTGTCAAAAGCTGCCGATGGCTATGATGGCTTCTTGTTAAGAAATCAGTTTAAAGATAAAAAAGCAGGGTTGGTTACCTATTTTAAGGACAAAGGATATACGCTTCAGGAAGAAAATGTGCAAACTGACGGCTACAGGAGCCTTGGCGAGCCCTATTTAATCACAGCGGATTTATCATGGCCTCTGAACCAAACAGATCATGTAATCAGCATAGACCCGTTTGCAAACGAAGCCATTAACCAGAATCCTTTGACTGACGTGAACAGAAACTATTCTACTGATTTTTATTACCCTATCAATAAGTCCTTCTTCTCTGAAATTTTGATTCCTGATAATTACTTAGTCAGTAGCCTGCCTGAAGATTTCAGCATTAAAAACAGCTTGATTGAACTGAACTACCAAGTAATCCGTGATGCAAATGTTGTTAAGATAACAGCAGATTATAAGTTGTTGAAAGCTACTTATGCACCTATTGATTATGAAAAAATCAAAAGCTACTTAAATGAAATCGTTAAGCACTTTAATGAGCCGGTAATAATGGAATCAATAAATAAAGAGTAATGCAGTTGTATAATTATTACAGCAATTTAAGGCACAATGATGAATAGGCACACATAACGATGGAATAATCAGCTTAATCAGTAATTACACAGTCCATTTTTATATCATACCGATCAGTTGGAACTTCATCAAACAATTGGTAATTAAAGCAAATGCCTGCTTTGTATGCATCTGTTGAAGCGAGGAACCTGTCGTAATAGGCTTTACCTCTACCCATGCGATTGTTATTACGGTCGAACGCAATACCGGGAACGACAATAAAATCTATTTCCTCTATATGATCAAAGTAGTCACCCTTTGGTTCAGGAATAGCATAAAGATCACCTTCCACTAATTGGTCCATCCCTTTGAATTCCTTCAGGTTCATCTGGTCACCATCAATTGAGGGCAGGATAATTCTTTTATTCTGTGCCCATTTAATAACATGATCATGAGTAAATACTTCATTATCAAATGACCAGTAGGCAAGTACTGTTTTGGATTGTTTGAACTGAGGCAGTGATTCTAATTTTGACATAATGA
>JBAXYX010000070.1:0-11127 GCA_041670625.1 Lentimicrobiaceae bacterium
AAGGTTCATTTCAGCAAGGTTGGCACCTTTGCCTCCAAGCAGGTTTTTCATGCCTGCATCACCTTGGGCCTTCTTATTTCCAAAGGTATAAACTGTTTTTCTGGTTTGGTCTTTTCCCATTTTCTTTGCTATTTTTTCTGTTTATTGAAATGAGGGTAGTTATTATTGAGTTTATTAATCATCTCCTAAAAGAGAACAAAAGTACAAAAAAATGTTGCGCTATTTATAAGGTCAAAGGTTAAAGAAAAATAGGATTAAACCGACTTAAATCTATGCGGCTGTATAATCTTCTATTTGTCAGTATATTTATTTACGGGCATTTTGAATATATTGTCAGGGACCCGCCAGATGAACTGATCGTATCAAGTTATTGTTTGCGTACCTTTGCAGCCCCGGGATATTTTATATAAATAATTGATTTGCTGAAATGAGCAATGTTAGGTTTTGGAATAACATGAAGGTAAAAGCTGTTTTATTGATTGCTTTACTTATTGTAATAACAGTTTTGGTTATTAAGGTTTTTGTAGTGGATTATCCTTCCGGTTTTTGGGGAGCAGCATTGGAATTGCCAAGTGACCATCAGGTTAAGGTTAACCAATTACTTAATCTTTCTGATTCGTTAAAGGAGGTTGATATAGAACGGGCATTTGAGTACGTTTGTGAAGCTGATGAAATTGTAGAAGATGAAGATTTGAGTTTACTCAGGCCCAAGGTATTTGAAACCAAAGGAATCCTTTATCAAAATAAATCTGATTATCTAAAGGCGCTGAATATGTTCATGAAGGCAACTACACTTTATGAGAATCTACTCCGAAAAGCGCCTCATGATTCATCTTTAAAACTTGTATATGGTGATTGTTTGAACCACATTGCAAAAGTTTATTTTGACCTTGACAGAAAAGACAAAGCTTTGGAATATCTTCAGTCCAGCCTCAAAATATATAAAGAATTAGACAACAAGTCGCGTATAGCATCAGGTATGCGAAATTTGGGTGGCATTTATTTCAGTAATAAGATGTATAATCGAGCGCTTGAATTGTATCACCAAGTCCTTCAATATTATAATGAACTCGGGGTTCAGGAGGGGCTGGATATTCTCTATTCAAATATGGGTGCGGCTTATTTGGTTATCGGAAAGCCTGAGAAGAGTATTCAATATCTGGATAAAGCTGAACATGAATATTTGAAAGCCCGGGGAAAGGATACCTCTAACAGCCGCCTGATCAAAGGCTTGTCACAGGTTTATTATAACAAGGCATGCTATTTTAGCAGGATGAATAATGATATGGACTATGAGAAATATCTTCTCAAATCGCTCAAAGTTTTAAACAACATTTATGCACCTGAAGAATCGGGTTCACCAACCTTAAATTTACATATATTATACAGTAAAAAGGGCGATTTTAAACAAGCGTACCACTATCTGCTTTTATATCAAAATATACATGACAGCTTGTTTAATATTGAGAAAGTTACAAAAATCAGTGAACTTGAAAAGCATTATGAATTTGCCAGAGCTCAGCAGAACTATGAACTTCAAAATAGGAAGTCAGAACTTAAATATTGGATGATATTAAGCGGAATGCTGTTTTTGTTAATAATCATTATTATCTTCTTCAATCGACTAAGAAATAAGGCCAGGAAGGTTGAATTAGAAAAAGACAAATTGAGCATCAAGGGGACTATCCTTGAATCACAAATCAACATCAATGAGGCCGTATTAAGTACTAAGGAAAATGAATTGAAAAAATTAGCTTCGCAGATTGTTGAAAAAAATAATAGTATCAGTAGTTTACAAGAGAGTGTGAATAAAGTCAATGCCTATTTTATCAAAGAGGTGAAACATGAAAAGATTACGGATATCCTGAAGAATACCGGTAAGTCGGTAAACATTGACAATGATCGGCAAGAGTTCCTTCTGGGTATTGAACAGATTTCAATAAATATGTTTGCCAGGCTTGATCATGATTTTCCCGGGCTTACCAAGCGAGAAAAATATTTGGCAGCCCTTGTGAAGCATGAGTTTACTGCTAAAGAAATTTCAATTTTATTCGATATTTCTCATAAAGGAGCTCAAATTGGGAAATATCGTCTTAAAAAGCATCTGAATTTATCAGCAGATCAGGATCTTGAGGAGTTCCTAAAGAATTACTAATACAGGTTTAGGAGTAAAACATGCTGATTAACTAATAAAAAAACAGGTTATCCTCATTAAGATAACCTGTTTTTTTTAAAACGTAAGTTTGTTTTTATTTTACGATCTGAACCTTTTTGCTGATAACATTATCGCTCGTTTGGATACGAACAACATAAATACCAGTTTCCAAATCGTTAATGTTCACCTGAATTTCATTGCTATTGCAATGAATGGACTGAACAATCTGTCCGGCTGCATTAATTAATTCTACATTCGTAATCGGAGCTAAAGAGTTTATGTGCAGATTGCCTGAATTAACCGGATTAGGGAAAACAGATACGTTATTGTCAATCTGGTTATTTTCAACACCAACACCGCTTCCTGTAATGAATTCTAAAATAACGATGTCATTGCTGGTTATGTTACCCTGTTGATATGACAAGGGGTTGTTAGCTATTAAGCCTGAACTCAAGCCTGCATCCGAACTTGCCTGGCTAAAGAGCATTAATCTGTTGCCTGACCTTTTTACGAAATTTGAAGCCCAGCCAAAATCGTCACAGCCATAAAATGTAGACCAATCCAATGTTTTTGCCGTATTAAACATTGACCAGAACATAACCCTGTTGCCGGCAGCAAAGGTTGATTGATTAAATGCACCTTCAAGTTCTTTGACCTGGAAGTTTTGTGAAGAAGTGGCGCCACAAAGCCACATGTTTCCCTGTTCGTCAAAAGCTATGTCTGTGACGATATCAGAATCATTACCTCCATAATAAGTTGACCAGTCTAAAGCTCCGTTTGTATCAAACCTCAGGATAAATCCATCTGATATGTACGGGAGTACCTCATTACCTAATTCTGAGCAGTAGTATGCACCCGGTAATTCAAGCGTAGGCATATCATCTGATTCTGTTTCGCCAACCACATAAATATTATTCGCAGCGTCCCATCCGATTGCCCTGGCAAATTCAGTGCGGGTTCCACCAAAAAATGTTGACCAAATCATTTTGCTGGCTTCATCAAACTCCATAATAACTGCTTGGTTATAATCTACATTCACAAAGACGGGATTATTGTAAGCACCTGCTTTTTCAACAATTGGGAAATCCTTAGAACTGGTATTCCCAACTATAAACAGGTGATTATTGTGATCAATTTTTATCATAGCCATCTGATCCACATTATCGCCTCCAAAGTAAGTTGACCAGGTAAGCTGATCATTTTCATTAAATTTTAACAGGACACCTTCATTCATTCCGCCATGGTTTACAGGTTCGTTATAAGCTCCTTCCAGTGCAACAATTGGAAAATCCGTTGAGCTGGTAAATCCCATAACAAATAATTGATTGTTTGCATCTATAGACAGATCCCTCAAGTAATCATAACCATCTCCTCCAATAAATGTGGACCATAATAAGGCGCCTTCAGAAGAAATTTTAGTAACATAACCATTATTTCCTCCTTCAATGGTGCTGTGGTTATAGGCTCCTTCAACACTTAAAATAGGGAAGTCAGCTGAAGGTGAGGTGCCGCAAAAATAGACTTCATGGGTAGTATTGTTAATGGCAATACCTCCATCAGTATCGTCATTGCCGGTTCCACCGAAGTAGGAAGACCATTTCAATTGACCTACTGCATCAAATTTGACAACAAAAGCGTCATAACTGGCCTTATACGTGCTACCTCCGATAACCCCCGGAAGGTTTGGTGAGCGGGTTAGCCCTAAGATGTAAAGGTTATCCTGATCATCTACCACTACATCATTAAGATATTCCGTTTTTGTGCCACCAAAGTTAGTGGACCAAATGAGAATAGGAGGGTCGATGGTCAGAGTTTCTTTTGAATTATAATCACCAATGGCAAAGCTGATTTCATTGTTTTGTAATACGTAGGTGGAAGCAACTTTGTTTTTAATAGTTCCCTGATAGGATAATAAGTTCCCTTCACGTATATTTCCAAGGCCTGTTTCAATATTGATCATTGTGTTACCTTGACTCAGGGTGATTCCGGCTCCTTTATAAAGCATTTGAATATCTTGAGCATTGGCACCCGGGCGTACCACGAAATCATATTCCATGGCATACTGGCTTGCTTCATCGATATATAAAACCCAGTCAATGCCCGGGTAAATGTTTGCAATGGTGATTTCCTGCCAGGTCTTGATGTCTTTAATACCTTTTAAATTTGAAGCATTATAATAAGTGCTGTTTAATTTTGAGGACTCTTTGGAAGCTTTTATCTGATTCTTTTGAATAGTTGCTCCTTCAAGTACCATATCTGTACGGTGATAATTCACATTTGAATTAAACACTTTAGAATCTTTCATTACACCGGCATTCTGAATGCCTGAATTGTTCTCCTGGCTGTCGGTTGAAAAAACGTAGCTGATCCCTGTGGTGGTAATAAAAACATCCATACCGTTTACCGTGTATGAATAAAGTACATTAGTAGCCGGATTCCCTTGGCCATCAGTGATTTGTCCTTTGTTTTCAGTAAAGCCAATTTGCTGATTTTGTGCCATCAGCAATTGCCCTTTTTTCTCTAACCCTGAAGCGTTAGTGCCTATTGCAAAGCAAATAGCAAACAGGCTAAATAATAAGTACCTCTTTTTCATTGAATAGTTTTTTTAGTAGTTTTTTGGTGACAGCAAAAATATAGTAGTGTTTTGATTTACAACGTAAAGCGCATACTACACGCATACTACATAAGCTTTTAAACGACTGAAAATAAAGGGGAACAACAGGTACGGCAACATGCCGGATGTTAAACGTTAAATCATTTGTTCTATTAAAGCAGAGAAAGCTATTCCTACTCACCCGGCTTACTTAAAGTAAGGTAATCATCAATTTTCATAGAAAGGATCCTATATTTGTATCTATAAAAGCATAAGCTATTAAGTCAAAACATCATTATGCCGCAACAAGATTGGTTAATGAAGGAAATTGAGAAGATAGGATCGTTACTAAGGGCTATCATTGACCGACTTATACATATAAATCAGAACGAAGCCATTCAGGCAGAGGACCCTTTCGAAACGACCAAAGAACTCCTGTTTAATGAAATCAATTTTGATCTGGATAAGTTTCTGACCCTTGATGAAGCAGATTGCGATGCTTATTTGCATCAATTTACCGGTGTTAATTCAGCGAATCTTGAATTATTGGCGGAGGTATTCTTCCAACTGGGAATAAACGGTGACTCTGCATCCCAAAGGATGTTCCTTGAAAAGGCCTTGCAACTCTATGAATTGTGCAATACGAAGGATAAAACGTACTCCATTACAAGAGAAGGAAAGATCAATGAAATCAGGAATATCCTGGCAAAGGTTAAAGGTTAATTTCCGAACTCTACCCTGTCAATCCGGTTCATAGCGCGTATGATTCGCTGTTGTTTCCGAAGCAAATAGTTGGTAGGATGCACAGGGCTCCACTTGCGCGGGTTGGGCAATATGGCAGCTAAAATAGCAGCTTCATGAGGATTGAGATTGGAGGCCGGCTTGTGAAAGTAAGTTTGAGCAGCTTCTTCAACCCCATAGATGCCTTCGCCCATTTCAATGACGTTCAGGTACACTTCCATGATTCTTTCTTTGCCCCAGAATATTTCAATCAGTTCCGTAAAATATACTTCTAATCCTTTGCGTACCCATGAACGGTCGGGCCACAGAAACACGTTCTTTGCTGTTTGTTGTGAAATGGTGCTGGCTCCACGCAGTACCTTGCTCTTCTTGTTCAACTCGGCTGCTTTTTGGATAGCTTCAAAATCAATCCCGAAATGCTTCATGTAATTGTTGTCTTCGGCCGCTACTACTGCCTGTACCATATTAGGTGAAATCATTTCCAATTTCCTCCATTCCTTTCTCAGCTTAACCTCTTTTCCTTCTGATAGTTGTTCCCCAAGTCTGATGACCATCAGTGGGGTCAATGGGGGTGGGACAAACCGATAAATGATGGTAATGGTAATGGTTGAGATAAAGAAGAAGAATATACAAAATCGGATAATGCGCAGTATCCGTTCGGTAAATCTCTTTTTAGTCGACATGCTTCTGACAATATTTTGTGCAAACCTAATGAATTTAATTATTTAATCAGGAAGAATGGGGCTCTTTTTCTTAAAAGTTACCGGGTTATTCTCCTTTTTATGGTCATATTCAAACAACAGAATGATAATTTAATGGATAGCAATTAATGACTGGCACTTTTTTGTAATTTCGCACCATGACAAATTTACCTGAATTCTTTAATAAAAGCCTGTCCTTTAGTTCAATAGGTAAGTGGATTGGCGGTGGCTTAGGATGGGCTTTAGGTGGTCCTATAGGCGGCATTTTAGGCTTTATATTCGGCTCTATGTTTGATAATATGCAAAAGGGCGAATTCGAATACAAGGGATTTACCCCTACCCAAGAGGGCGATTTCAAGGTCAGTTTACTCGTAATGATAGCTGCAATTATGAAAGCTGACGGGCGAATCATGAAATCAGAGCTTGACTTTGTAAAGCGTTTTTTGTTGGGAAACTTTGGCGAAAAAGAAGCTGAAAGATTATTGCCATTACTTCGTGAAATACTGAACCAGGACCTTGAGGTTGATGAGATATGTGAACAGATCCAGGAGAATATGGAGTACCCCTCCCGGCTTGAACTGGTTCATCTGCTGTTCGGTGTGGCTTCTGCCGATGGCGCCCCTGATACTGCCGAAGCTGAAGTGTTACGCCGCATTTGCCTGCACATGGGTATCAGGCCCAAGGACTTTGACTCTATCAAAGCCATGTTTGTTAAGGAAATTGACAGTGCATACCAAATCCTTGAAATTACGCCTGATGCATCCGATGAGGAAGTTAAAAAAGCCTATCGAAAAATGGCTCTTAAGTATCATCCTGATAAAGTTACCCATTTAGGTGAAGATGTTCAGAAGGCTGCTAAGGAGAAATTCCAGAAAATGAACAATGCCTACAATGATATCAAGCAGAAAAGAGGGTTTAAGTAGTTTCAGGTCGGTCCTTAAAATCTTACAATCGTTCCTAAAGGCAGCTTCTTTGCAAACCCGTCTACTATAAAGAGCTCTCCTGATTGGAGGTCAGGCTTTATGCCAAAGGCACTGTTAACGAGGTTCTCACCTATCATTGCTGAAAAGCCCAGGGAGTACAGGCTCATGATGAAGAAAGGGTTTTCGCCTTGTAATAGTTCAGCGCATAGCTTAACCATTTCATTAATGTTCTCTTCCAGTACCCACTTTTCGCCATCGGCTCCGCGTCCATAAGCAGGAGGATCCAAAATAATGCCCTGGTATTTGGTGCCACGGCGTACTTCGCGCTTCACAAATTTCAGTGCATCTTCCACAATCCAGTGGATGTTGTTGAGCTCACTGGCTTCCATGTTTTCACGTGCCCAGGTAATGACGGGCTTAACGGAATCAACATGGTACACATCAGCCCCGGCAGCAGCAGCGGCCAGCGAAGCGCCCCCGGTATAGGCAAACAGGTTTAGCACTTTGGGGCGTTCCTCTTTGCAAGCTTTCAGCCGGTCATATATAAAGTTCCAGTTATCTGCCTGCTCGGGGAATACCCCGATATGTTTAAAGCCGGTCAATCCTAACCTCATTTTCAGTTGCATCTGTTCATACCGGTAAGTAATGAACCACTGCTCTTTACAGTTCTTATTCAGGAACCATTTCCCCTTTTCGGGATCGTTTTTCTCTTTCTTGAAAGTTGCTGAAGCCCGCTTACTCCACTCCGCATCGCTTAACGATTTATCCCACACTGCCTGAGGTTCCGGGCGGCTCAAAACCTGGTCGCCAAAGCGTTCCAGTTTCTCAAAGTTGCCGGAGTCAATCAGTTCATAATCCTTCCATAGGGTAGGGGTAAAGGTCTGTATCATTTCTTGGTTGGTTTTACGTCATCTGGAAAAACGCGCATTACACAATTTTTGCAATCAAATGAAAGCCTGTAACGCACCTCGGGACTACTAAGATACAATGTTTTTGAAAAATTGGGATCAGCCTTTTGGTAAGTCGGACAATTGCCTGACTCATACCTGATGCACATTTTGGTGGTCATCAGGGCTTCATTACCCCGGTAACCGTTTGTTTCAGGGCACGAAGTTGCATCTTTCAAACCGTGCTGACTGTAAAATTCCTGTGCCTGTTTATTGGCAATATTCTCTGTTTGTGTGAGGGTGTCAACCGGATAAGCATGGGTGGAATGCACCGCTTTCCTCTCGGCTTTTGGGTAGTTGAGGAGCCGGTTATCCTGAGCTTGCATCAGCAGGTCTCTACGTAACTGATTGAGCGTTGCCGATTGGAAAAACCAGGCTTCTGATGTTTTAATCTCCACATGAACGACTCTGAATATCGTTTGCCCTGACTTTAGTAGTTGCTCTTTCGTCTTTTGAATGCTTACTTCAGGATTCTTGGCCGGTGTTTTTTCCATGCTTACCGATACGGATGAAACGAGTTCGTCTTCATCCACACCGGTTAGTTCAAAACCATCGTCGGTTTCTGTTAAAGTCAGTGCAATATCAAGCGTGCGGTTACAGGCGTCTTCCCGTTCAATCTGATCCGTGAAAGCCTTGTCAAAATTGCGCATCAGGGTGTAGCCGGGTTTTAGTCCGGTTGTGTTATTGAGCAAAATTTTATCATCTTTGATCACATTTACCCGTGCACCGGTGAAATGATCGTCGGCATCAAACCAGCAGATGCCATCCCCATTCAACAAGGGTTCATCAAGTGTTGCAGAGATCCACTCTGGAGTGACTTTAGTAACGATACCGATCTTCTTACCGATTGATTTCGGAGTAACAGGGGAGGTGATGGAGGTTTTACGCCCGTCCATAAAGTAAGGAGTAAAGCCACGATTAAAGGAACGGTAAGGATCAGGTATGAATGAAGTGGTGGTTTTGCCCGATGAAGCCCTGACAAGACCCGGTCGGTTCATAATCTCCTTATCTATAAGTTGCCGGTAAAAAGCGGTAATATTTTTCACATAGTCGATGTCCTTCAAGCGTCCCTCTATCTTGAAAGAGGTAATACCCGCATCCATCATTTGACCCAGGTATTGACTGAGGTTCAGGTCATGCAGGGAGAGGAGGTGCTTGTCGCGAATCAGTACCTGACCTTGTTCATTTTCAAGGTTATATATATTGCGGCATGGTTGGGCACACTCGCCACGATTAGCGCTTCGCCCTCCAATAAAGTGGCTCAGGTAGCAACGACCGCTGAAACTAACGCACAAAGAACCGTGGATAAATGATTCCAGTTCCACAACCGTATGAGCTCTTATTTCTTTTATCTGCTCCAATGAAAGTTCACGTGCAAGGATGACCCTTGCAAAACCTGCTTGCTCCAGGAATTGCACTTTATCGACAGAATAATTATGTGTTTGGGTACTGGCATGAATGGGAATCGGGGGCATATCCATTTGCAGCAGCCCGAAGTCCTGAATGATCAATGCATCGGCACCAGCCTCGTACAATTCATAACAAAGCTGTTGCGCCATGTTAAGTTCGTCGTCATAAATAAGGGTATTGATGGTAACGAACACCTTGGCATTATAAAGGTGGGCGTAATTGATCAGCAGCTTAATATCATCCGTTGAATTGCCGGCAGCAGCTCGTGCGCCAAACATCCGTGCCCCAATGTACACTGCGTCAGCGCCACTCTGTATGGCGGCTTTCCCTGATTCCGGGTTTTTGGCAGGAGCCAGCAATTCAATTAGATTCATCAGCTATAGTTAACTCAGTCATTTGATTTCATGCACAACATCATGCAAAAGTACGTCAAAGGAGCTTAGGATAGGTCAGATAAGCTCAAAAGAAGAGAATGTAAGTCATCCGCTTTTCTTTAAATATTCAGCGATAGTATATCCTCATCTTCCTGATTACGCATCAATATGAATTTTATTCCTACTTTTGACAATCATACATGCATACGCTAACCTGACTTTAATTTATGAGTGTTAAGAATATTTTTAAGGTATTAATTGCATCTGTTCTGTTAAAGATTGCTTACCTGGTATTTGCTTATTTTGTTTTAGGCAACTCTTCTATCTTTTCATTTCAGGGATATTCAAGTATTATTAACCGTAATGATACCGGTTGGTACGGTAAAATTGCCGAAAACTGGTACCCTGAAATAACCGATGTCAGAGATCTGGGTTACAGTTATAAAGAGGATTTTAAACAAAGTGAATGGGCGTTCTTTCCCCTGTATCCGGCCATTAACAGGGCGCTGATGAACGCATGCTCCATTACCTTTGATGAAAGTGCTTTCATCTGGTCTGTTTTGCTATCATCGCTCGTTTTTATCGGCTTCTATATCTTTTGTGAACTCTATACCAAAGATCCTCGTAAGTCACTCTATTACAGCATGGTCTTTCTGTTGTTCCCGTTTAACTATTATTTTTCCATGATGTACACGGAGGCGGCTTTCTTTGTGTTGCTCATTTTTGCTTTCATTGCTGTACATCAGCGGAAGAATCTATATCTGCCTTTTTTGATTATCCCCTTGGTATTAGTCAGGTCGGCCGGAATTGTGGCGCTTATCCCGCTGTATCTTTACTTTTTGGAAAGGAACCATATCCTGACCAAATACCGGTTGGATGTTAAGCAGTTATTGGGCAAAAGAAATATCGGGCAAACCATGCTCTTTGTTACCGGACCCATAGCCTTTTTGCTGTATTGCCTGTACCAGAAGCAGATGACCGGACAGTTCTTCGCGTTCAGTATTGCACAGGCGGGCTGGTACAGAGAATTCAGGTTCCCGCTCCTTTCTTTCTTCAGAAGTGGGGATTTTACCACCCAGTTTAATTCTGTTTACACCCTCATAGTGATGATACTCTCCATATTTATATGGAAAAAGAACCCGTTGAGTTTAAACTTATTCATCTGGCTCAGCTTACTGCTTCCGCTGTGCTCAGGACTGGTGACCTCCATGCCCCGTTTTATTTCGGTCATATTCCCGCTTGTCATGATTTTGGGTTCGTGGTTGTACCGATTCAAATACCGA
>JBAXYX010000071.1:0-11120 GCA_041670625.1 Lentimicrobiaceae bacterium
ATGATGGTCCAGGCCAGTGGTTTCCAGAACATGGCATTATCACCACCCATGTGTAATTGTGGATTCAGTTGTGTAAAGGTGGTGACAAAGTTCAGATTCAAACCTATAGCAAGTGGAATCAGTCCGAGAATGGTTGCCGTTGCGGTAAGGATTACCGGTGTTATCCGGATCAGGCCGGCTTGTACAACAGCCTCACGGGTTCGGGTGCCGCGTTCACGCAAACGATCAGTGAACTCTACTATCAGAATGCCGTTTCGCACCACAATACCGCCAAGTGCCACAATGCCCAATCCTGTCATAATCACGGATACATCCATCTGAAAGATGATAATACCCAGCAGTACACCTATAATGCTAAAGATGACTTCACTGAGTATAATCACTGTTTTTACGAAAGAGTTAAACTGGGTAATCAGGATAAAGAATATCAACCCTATGGAGATGATCATTGCATTCATGAGGAAATTAGCCGATTCTGCCTGATACTCCTGCTCACCGGTAAGTTGTATCTGTACCCCTTCACTGAGCGGGAAATCCTTAGCAAGGCCTTCAATCTTCGGAACAATCTCGTTTGCCGTGTACCCGGTAGTAACCTCGCTCGAAAGGGTGATTATTCGCTTCAGGTTCTGCCTCTTGATGCCCCCGTATGACGAACCGTATTCAATCCGAGCCACTGAGGAGAGGGGTATTTGCCGCAATAACCCGGTGTTCATATCGCGATAAGTTATGGGTATGTTGATCAGGTTGTTGATATTTTTGCGGGTATCCTCTGAATATCTCAATTGTATCGGGAATTCATCCTCATCAATCTTATACTTTGATATTTCACTTCCCAGTACCGCGGTGCGAAGTTCCATGGCAATCTGTCCGGTACTCAATCCTTCGTAGTTTGCCCTTTCCCGATCAATATTGATGATGATTTCGGGCTTATTCTCCGGGAAGTCGCTCTTCAATTCCTCCACACCCGGTATTTGGAGGGAGTCAAGATAGTTTTTGAAGGTATAGGCATCCTTGATCAGGTCAGTCAGGTTTTCACCGGTGATTTCGATATTAATGGGTTTACCGGTTGGCGGACCGGAATTCTCTTTAACTGAATAGATCTCCGCACCAGGGATATCTCTTATTTCGTTACGGATTCGATCAAGGTAATCGTTAGTATTGATGCCTTTTCTGTATTTATACTCCACAAAGTTCACAGTAATTTTGCCCTTTTCAGAGCTTAATGAACGGGTGAAATCCATTTCATCACCGGCACCTAAGGCAACATTAGAGATCACTGATTCAACTGCCGGATTATCAGGACCCAGTATGGCCATCACTTTACCTTCAACAACCCTGGTTACTGAATCCGTTACCATCTGATCAGTACCGACAGGCATCTGAATCATCACAAAGATATTGTTAGGCATGCTATCAGGGAAAAAGAGCACTCTGATTCCTGATACTCCGGTAAGCATAATGGTCATGATAAACAAAGCCACAAAGCCACCCAACAGCCAACCGGGATGGTTACCTTTAACCATAAAGCGTAATTGCCTTTCATAAAATCCCACCAGGAAAGGCCATGCGCTGTTTTGCCACCATTTGATATAAGGTTCAATCACCAAATAGAACAACAAAACCAGCAAAGTGGCGAATACCATGAAATTGCCGAACCCAAAGGCATTTCTGCTTCCTGTAGCTATATAAAGAAAGTAGCATATAATGGCAAGCCCGGTCAGTATTACCACTCGCACCTTTTCCTTATGGCGAATCACTTGCTTACCGGGTGCTTCATATTCATGACGCATAAATGAAATAGCAAATACCGGGTTAATGATGTATGCCACAAAAAGGGATGCAAACAAGGTAAGAATAAGGGTAATAGGAATATAAAACATAAATTCACCCACAATCCCGGGCCAGAAAGCCAGCGGGAAGAAAGGCGCCAGGGTGGTAAGAGTACCTGACAATATGGGAAGGAACACCTCACCCGCCGCCCGTTTTGCAGCTAATATGATATTGGGTTGCTTACGGTGCATTCGGTGTATATTCTCAATGACCACAATAGCATCATCAACCACAATGCCCAAAGCAAAGATAAAACCAAACATCACAATCATATTCATGCTAAAACCCAGAGCGGGCATGATCATAAAAGCCATGAACATGGAAAGAGGTACAGCAAGCGCTACAAAAAAAGCGTTGGTGATTCCCATAAAGAACATCAGCACGATGGTAACCAGGATAAAACCAAACAGAATGGTGTTATTTAGTTCATCCATGGTGTTGCGGGTATAGCGCGACTGATCGCCCGAAATGGTAACATTCAGATCAGCAGGATACCGGTTATTGATTAGTTCATTATTGAGTATCCGGTGTATCTTGTCGGAAGCATCAAGCAGATTACGGCCATTCTTCTTGACCACGTCAAGGGTGATTACATTCTTTCCGTTCAACCTTGAAAAGCTCTCCTGTTCTTTAAATGAATCTTTAACTTCAGCCACATCCTTCAGGTAAACCATAGCGCCGCTTGATGAAGTTACCACGATATTCCTGATGGTTTCTATATCAGTGAACTGCCCCTGTATGCGAATGCTCCGTTTCATTCCGGTACTGGTAACGTTACCGGCCGAAATGGTCAGGTTTTCAGATGCTACGCTCCTTTGAATATCGCCCATGGTGACTTTAGCCGCCTGAGCTTTATACAGATCAACATTGATTTGTATTTCACGTTCAAGCGCCCCTATAATATCTACCCTGGTGATTTCACTAAGTGATTCTATACGGTCCTGGGCTATCTCGGCATACTTTTTTAACTGCACCAAATCATAATTACCTGAAATCTGGATGTACATGATGGGTATTTCCGAAAAGTCAATATCCATCACCATCGGATCATCCAAAAGGTTGGATGGCAAATCAGACATGCTTTTATCCACCGCATCCTTTACCCGTTGCTTTGCTTCGGGCACCTGAACATCAGTATTGAACTCGATAGCTATGGAGGAGTAGTCCTGAAAGGAATTGCTGGTAATTTTTTTAACACCTGTGATCCCTTTAAGCTGTTTTTCGATGGGGCGGGTAACCAGGTTCTCCATGTCCTCGGGCGAGGTACCCGGGTAAACGGTATTGACTAATATGGTAGGGATTACTATTTCAGGAAACTGCTCTTTAGGCATATTCCGATAGCTCATGATGCCCAGTATCGTGATAAAAACAGTAAGCACATAAACGCTTGTTCGATTGTCAATTGCCCAAGACGTTGCAAAAAACTCCTTAACCTTATTGTTTTTCATAGGTCAATCTATTTAAAGAACCCCGATTAATTGACTTTCAGTAACTGACCGTCAACCAGATTATTGAAACCGGTAGTAACCACCAGATCACCCGGTTTGAGTCCACCGGTAATTTCTGCCATGCCGTTATAGGATTGCCCGGTTTGTAATAGCCGGCGCCTGGCTTGCAGTTGACCATTAACATTTTCAGCTACATATACATACTTACCTTCAATAGTTTCACGCAGCACCGAAACCGGTATCACCACAGCCTGAGCATTGGAATAATCATTAATTTTCACTACTGCTATCATGTTGGCCCTGTATTCAATATCACCCGGCTTAAGCCGGATCTCCGTAAGGAAAGTCCGGTTTACCGGATTAATATACTTACTGGTAAAGTGTACTTTAGCTTTCAACTCCCGGTTTAGGTCAGGGAAGGAAACGATCACGTCGGCCCCCGTCTTAACGCTTGAACCGTATGCTTCAGCTATGTCAGTAAGTACCTTCACGGTTGAAAAATTAACTACCCTGATGGCGGGCATACCCGGCTGGGCCATCTGGCCTATTTTAAGGTTCACCTCCTCCACCCTGCCACCGACAGGCGACTTGATCCGGGTCATTTCAATTTGATCGTCAAGAGCAGCCACACTTTTCTCCAAACTCTCCTTGTTGCTTTTTGCAGTCAGAAATTGTATTTCACTGCCAATCTGCTGGTCCCATAACGCTTTCTGCCGGGCGTAAACATTAGCTGCAAAATCACGCTGTGTTTTAAGGCTTTCATACTGTTGCCTGAGCACGCTGTTATCTATTTGAGCCATCACCTGCCCTTTCATTACCTGGTCGCCTTCTTTTACATACAATGCCGTGATTACTCCCGCCATTTGTGCCGATACACCAATATTCTCTGCTCCATCTACCCTCCCTTGTACCTCAAGGTAATGGTTAAAGGGTTCTTTTTTAACCACGGTAACCTTTACACTTATAACACGCATAGTAAGGCCATTACTGGAGCCAGACTCCTTTTCAAGAACTTTAATCTGTGCTTCTATAGCATCACGTTGCTTCTTCAGCTTTTCCAGTTGAGCTTTTTTATCTGTACTCCTGCATGAAATAGCAATGAAGAGGAGAAACGACACGGCTACTAATTGACGAATGATTCTCATGGTGTACTTTTGTTAATGGCATGGTGTGCTGTTATTGTTTTGAGGTCAGTTTTGCAAGTCTGTTTTTTGAAGTCAGCAGAGCGTAAACATTGTTGAAGTACTCTGACTGCGCGGCCAGGTATTGATTTTGTGCCTGCATAAGATCCATTCCTGACGACAGCCCCTCCCGATATTTGATGAGTGTTTTCGCGTAAATCCGTTGCGTAAGCTCCAGATTCTTCTTAACGTTATTATAGGTCGCGAAGGCACTCATCACTTCGTTGCGGGCATTCACATATTCAAGCTGTAGTCCCTGCTCCACATGATCCTTGCTAATGAGTATCTTTTCATATTCCAGCTTACGCTGCTGCACTTTCGAAATACGCTGTCCGCCTGAAAACAGGGGTATGCTAAGCGAAAGAAGGAAGACATCCTTCGGGGTAAAATCAAAATCTATTTTTTTAAACTTTTCAGTGTGCACGTAAACGGCAGCAAGGGTAGGCATGAAAGTAGTCTTTTCCCTCTGCATAATCAGCTTACCAAATTTCAGTTGTGTATCCAGCATTTGGAAGTTAATGTTATCAGCTACTCTGAAACCATCTGCCGTCAGGGCTTCCAGGCTCACATCACCGGCAAGGGCCTGCAGGCTGTCGGTGAGTACAATATCCTGCGCCATGGGCATTCCCATTTCGAATTTCAGCAGGTCAAGAGCAGCCAGGGCCTGCCTGTTCAGGGAAGTAAGGCTATTATCAAGTATCAACGTGGTGAGTTCTACCTGGTCAACATCGGTAATATCAATAAAGCCCTGCTTATTCATTTCACGCATTTCACCCAGAGTCTTATTCAGGTTTTGAAGTGACCGGCTCATCACCTCAAGGTTACTCTGTAATACCAAAGCAAGGCTGTATGTGTTGGCAACAGACTCGCGGATATCACTTTCGGTCTTTGTTTTTGCCTGTTTCGACATGATGTAATAAACTTTCGAAGCTCTCAATCCAACCAGGTACTCACCGCTAAAGAGCAATTGTGAAACCGTAACATCTAAAGTAGTGTTGTCTTTTACCCCTAACGGGATCGGAACACCCTGCCGGTAATCAATATAAACGGCCTCATTGGTAATATCATCGGAAGTCAACGGGATACCGGCCGGCAAACCGGTGGCCAGGAAATAATCACCCCCAAAGGTTAACTCAGGTACTTTAAACAGGTGCTGATAATTGACCTTGGCATCAGCCTGGGGTAGACCGATAGCAGTGGTTTCCCATATCTTCTTCCCGGCAAGTTCAAGGTCGATAGCAGAGTTCCTGATTGATGCATTGTTTATCAGTGCATAATCCTGCGCCTCTTTTAAACTGATGGTAAGAATTTCCTGAGCTTTAGCTTTTGACGGCGCTATTTCAAAAAGCAGGAAACAGGTGAGCATGAAGAGCAGTTGAATAATCCTCGACATCATAGTGTGCTTGTTGCTTTATTAACCGGCTATTTTTGTCCCCGGCATTCACATCCATTATAAATCAGATGTATATAAAAACAAAAAAAGCCATGGAAGTATCCGTAGTTTCAGTAATAATTATCCAATTCGTTCATAAATAATAACAGTAAAGCCGCAAAAGCGGCTTTACTGTTATTAAAATTTTTGAGAAGAAAAATAGCGGTAATCAGGCTTTATTCAAGCACAAAGGTTGATTGCCCGATTTCAAAATTGTCAGCATAAACAGAAACGACGTATGATCCGGTAAGTAGTTCATCTTTTGTTGAACGCTTTACCCAATACTCGCAAATGTCGATGGCCTTATTCTGATAGTTAATCACATGCTTAATGGAGTATTGAAGCACTTCACCCTTAAAGGAGAAAGAATAATCATCACCCACGCCCCTGGTTAAAATAGCTTTATCAGGACCTGCAATACGGATATAAATATTCTTTTGTCCGGCAGCCAGCAAAGAGTTTTCACCCAGAGTGAAACAAACTTTTACCTTTTCAAGTCGCCTTGCTTTATTGGTAATCCGTTCTTTGTCGCCACTACCCCGCACACCAACAGCAGTAATTCTATAGGCTTTCAGCACAGCAGCCTGTGAAACACGTTCAGTCAAGGCTTCTTTATCCTTCAGGAGGGTACTGCTTTTTTCCTGTTCCTGGCGGTAGCTCGACCTGATCTGCTCATTTTCAGCCCTTAATTCCTTATTGACATTGTAAAGAGAATCCATCTGTTTGAGGTATCCCTGTGAAATGACGCGCAGCCGATCAAGTTTCTTTTTCACTTTATAAAACTCATACTGAGTATCAAGAAGTTTCCTGATTTCGGCAGCATTTGCCTGGATCACACTGTCCTGTGAATACAATGAATCAGAAAGGGAACCGTATTCCTCTTTCATTTCATTATGTTCATTAATCAGTGAATCAAGTTCGTATTGAAGTTCCACCTTCTGTTTTTCTTTTTCTTCAATCATATTTCCTAACCTTGAACGGGTAGAAAGATATAACCAGGCGAGTAATGCCAAAATGGCAATCAACACCACAACAACCAGCATTAAAGGATTCCTTTTTCTTGTATTGCTGCTATCTGAATTTGTTTCCATACAATTGATTAAAGTAAATGAATAATAAGTTCCATTTGATCTGCTTGCATCCTAAGCGGGAAATCATGCCCCGATGCATATGCAAAATTAAGTGATTTTTTACCATCATTTATAAAAATTATGGCTTCTAGTGTTAAAGAACATACACTCATTTATTGATGATAAAACCCTGATGAGGTTGTTTCCTTTACCGGCAACTCCATACGGATCACCCAAAGAGAGTTGCCCTTACCAAATTTAAGTAACCTGTTCCTTGCAGGCTACTTCAGACCAAGTACAGTAAATAAGTGTACCTGGTGCGTATCTGGTGCGTACTTAATGCGTACTTGAAACGTATTTAATGCGTATATAGTCCGTATATGGTGCGTATATAGTCCGTATAAAGCCTGTATATGGTGTGTATATTAAACCTGCTTGAGTCGTATCTGAGTCGTATATGGTGCGTACATTAAACCTACTTGAGTCGTATCTGAGGCTTACATGATGCGTAAATTATGCGCACCTGAGGTGTATTTGAGGCGTACTTAAGGCGAGGCCGTTGCATAGTGGGTTCATCATTGCGGTATAGGCAGGGTGTGGTTTAAGCAGTAATGACGGGAATCAGAATCCGTCAAGCCCTTATTCGACGTCCGACAGGAACAGTACCTATAACACGATCCATGAAAGGGAGAGGTCACTGATGAAAAAAGAGAGCATCACTGATCAGGATGCTCTCTATTAGGAAAAAAATACCATGAATTACGCTGTAAAACAGGGTTCAGATTATATTAATGCCCTGCTTCAGCAGGTATTTTATACTTATCGCCGGTCTTTTCAATGAGTAAACGGTAGTATGATTCATCATAACCCGGTTGTGATACTTTAGGGTTTTTGTTCGTACCATCTTTAACTTTAATGTTCCCGTCAAGGTATTTAGTAAACAGATGATGATACAGCTCTTTCCAGCGTGTTACCGTACTGTTGCCCTGGTTAACGGAGTAGTCAGTTAAAAATTCAACAGCCATTTTGGGGTCTTTATTATAGAGTTCAAGAGCCATTTTGTCAACGATAGGAGTATACGCAACAAATTTATTTTCGAGCGTTGATTGCACTTTCTGAATGTCGACAATCATATTAGAATAGCGGGTATAAGCCAGATTTGAGACTTGATTAAACACCCAGAAAGCAGCGTCATCTGAAAACTCCATCATGGAACCATTCCCCACAGCAAAAGCATGAGGGATAGCAGTCATACTGGAATACATGGGTACATAAACCGTAGTATAGGTATCATCAACACCAAACCAAATGATACCACCCACAGGATCAGGTAACCAACCCCTTGACTGGGCAACGAATGAGAAACCGGTTTGCTGTGTTGATGTAGCGCGCTCATTAATGTAAGTCTTGCCATCAATCTCCCATTCCATCGGGCGCCACTTTACGATTGATTTATAAGGCCCTGCACCTATATCACCGGTCATGTCCATTTTAGTACCCTGATAATAATCGCGCATCAGGCTCATAACATCCTGAACGGTCAGTTTTTTATCGGGTTTAACCCAAAGCGGCATTCTGTTTTTCAGATTAAAGCCCATAGCATAATCTTCATACTTGTCCATGCCACCGGCTACTCTTCTGAAAGCGGCCCATACACGGGCTTCACAAGCGCGTGCACCACTGAATGTAAGAGGACAATAGGTGTCGGAAAAGCTGAAGTCCTGATCCGTACCGGTGTAAAATCCACGTTCACGTGCAAAGCTGATCACATCAGGAGCGTAGATACAGTTTTCAGGATCGTTGAGCGGGAAGGTAGTGATACGCGCCTGATTGGCATGACCGGATATGTATCCGTCAGGTATACGCATAGCTACCCATACAGCTCCTTTATTATAAGTGGTATGAGTACGACCGCGTTTATCTTTGGTAACCTGAGGTGCGCCTTTTCCAATCATCTCCATAATCCATACTTCATCAGGATCAGCAATAGAGAATGATTCACCTTCACTGGCATAACCATAAGTCGCCACCAGCTCACCCATAACCTTAATGGCTTCACGGGCGGTTTTTGACCTTTGCAAGGCGAGATACATTAAACTTCCGTAATCTACAGTAGCCGTAGTATCCCATAATTCAAGCCTGCCACCAAAGGTTGTTTCACCAATTGACACCTGGTGTTCATTCATGTTCCCCACAACGTTATAGGTATGGGTAGCCTGTTTGATTTGTCCGAGATACTTTCCGGTATCCCATTCATAAATATCCATCATGGTACCTTCAGGATAATCAGCAGCAGGACGATGATATAACTCACCAAAGAGTACATGTGAATCGGCCGAATAGGTGATCATTGTTGACCCGTCGGCACTCGCTCCTTTAGAGATAATGAAATTGGTACATGCCATGGACTGTCCGGTAAAAAGCACCAGGGCAACCAACAGTGTACTCAGAGACTTCAGATTTCGCATTGTTCGCAGTTTTATAATTTACATTTTATAGTTAGTTAAACGATAGGAATATAGAATATTGCTTCGGGCAGCCAAAGTACAAAAAAAGTTTAAAAGATTCCAAATGATTTATTGTTGATAAGCTGTTGTTCATCTTGCTGAAACCTCTTGTGGAAATTTACTGATACGATATAAGCAAAACTCCGGACACTCATTCATGTAAGGGTACCCGGCTGATAAGACTGACCCGATACGGGTTGCCTGAAACCCCTTAACCGCTGTTTAGATACTCATTAATAATTTTTGCTGAAAAGGATACAGGTAAAGAATGTTTTATAAATTTGCTGTCCATAAAAAAGCTAATAATAAACTATGGCAGAAACAGTGAAGGGTAAGATCTCACAAATCATAGGCCCTGTGATAGATGTTGCTTTTGAAAAAGAAATTAAGCTTCCAAATATCTATGATGCACTCCAAATCACTACAGACGACGGGGGAACCATTATACTGGAATGCCAACAGGATATAGGTGAAAACACCATAAGAACACTTGCCATGGACTCAACGGATGGTTTGCGGCGCGGTATGGAAGTGGTGAGTTTAGGTAGTCCTATTTCAATGCCAGTAGGTGATGATGTAAAAGGACGGCTTTTTAATGTAATTGGCAGCCCTATTGACGGCCTGGGTGATGTATCACGTGAAAAGCTTTATAGCATTCACCGTGATCCGCCTCTGTTTGAAAACCTGACCACTCAAAAAGAAGTACTATATACGGGTATCAAATCCATTGACCTTATTGAACCTTATGCAAAAGGTGGTAAGACCGGCCTGTTTGGTGGTGCCGGTGTCGGCAAAACGGTTATTATCATGGAACTGATTAATAACATTGCAAAGCAGTACTCTGGTATGTCTGTGTTTAGTGGTGTTGGTGAACGTACCCGTGAAGGGAATGACCTGTTGCGTGAAATGATTGAATCAGGTGTTATCAGATATGGTGACGCTTTTAAAGATGATATGGGAAAAGGAGGTTGGGATCTGAGCAAAGTTGACAGAACAGAACTGGCAAAGTCACAAGCTACGCTGGTGTTCGGTCAAATGAATGAACCTCCCGGAGCTCGTGCCAGGGTAGCCCTTTCAGGACTTACGATGGCTGAGTTTTTCAGAGATGGAGATGAAAAATCAGGTGGAAAGGATATATTGTATTTCGTTGATAATGTATTCCGTTTTACTCAGGCAGGTTCCGAAGTATCCGCACTGTTAGGCCGAATGCCTTCAGCAGTAGGTTATCAACCAACATTGGCAACTGAAATGGGTATTATGCAGGAACGCATCACCTCTACTAAAAGAGGTTCCATTACCTCTGTTCAAGCAGTGTATGTACCTGCCGATGACCTTACTGACCCGGCTCCTGCTACTACCTTTGCCCACTTGGATGCTACGACCGTTTTGAGTCGTAAAATATTTGAGTTAGGTATTTATCCTGCTGTTGATCCTCTTGAATCAACATCACGTATCCTCACCCCTGATGTAGTGGGTGAAGAACACTACCGCACCGCTCAAAGAGTTAAGGAAATACTCCAGAGATACAAGGAATTGCTTGATATTATTGCAATTTTAGGTATGGATGAGCTTTCCGATAAGGATAAACAGGTGGTAAACAGAGCCCGACGAATCCAACGCTTCATGTCGCAACCTTTCCACATGGCCGAACA
>JBAXYX010000072.1:0-11059 GCA_041670625.1 Lentimicrobiaceae bacterium
GCCCTGACTTTCCGGGTTTTGGCATTTATCATCTTTTCACCATTTGCAGGAGTGCTGGCCGACAGAATTGACCGCAAGAAGATATTATATGTCACCCATTTTATCAGGATGTTCATCATCAGTTGCCTGCCCTTTGTGACTACTGAATGGCAAATTTACACGCTCGTATTCTCATTGAATGTATTTAGTGCATTTTTCACCCCGACATACCGCTCTATTATACCCCGTATTGTTGAACCCAACCATTACAGGGAGGCGGTAGGGTTGTCAACGGCCACCTTTCAACTATTGGGTGTATTGGGCCCCGGGCTTGCAGGTATCCTGGCCGTATGGCTTGGGGCAAGAGATATCTTCTTTGTAGATGCTTTTTCTTTTGCACTGGCCGCTATTCTGATCCTGAGTATCCCCGCAAAGAATTTGAATAAAGGGGTTTCCCCTGTCGGCGATGACGGATTAACGGCATGGAAGGATATCCTGAACGGAGTCAGGTTACTGTTTGGCCAAAAGCTGTTGCGCTTTGCCCTGTGCATTGAATTTATCTCCGCCATTGCCGGTGCTAACATACTGGTAAACACTATTGGTCACATCAAGAACGGACTGGGCCTGACTGATAAGCACTACGGCATTGTAATGGCTGCCTTTGGCATAGGTTCAGCTATTGCCGCTTTTATAGCAGGCAGTGCAGATAAGTCAAAGACTCGTAGTTTTTCACTCATCAGCGGCACCTTCCTGATTGCTGCTGCCGTGCTGTTCGCCAATTTCACTGACTTCAGGGTTCTGATGATTTTATGGGTCATAGCAGGATTAGGACAAAGCCTGTCGCAAATGCCTTCTGAAACCCTCATCGGTGAAACCATTCCTATCAAAAACCAGGGGAAAGTATATGGTTCGCACTTCGCATTTTCACACTTATGGTGGGCTATCGCTTATCCTTTTGCAGGCTTTCTGGGCAATACCTTCCCTAACAGCAACTTCCTTTACTCAGGAATCCTGGCGCTGGCAGGGTGCGGCATCGCGGTCATGATTTTCAAGCCCAAGTTGAATTGATCCTTTTCAGCATCGTTTTACATGCTTTGGATTCGGGGCTTACCTGAATAAATCATCTAGAACACCTCAATGCTTAAGCTCCAGCGGCGATTGAAACCATTTCTTCTTAAACCAGAAGGACAGGTTTACCAGTGAAATCATCACCGGTACCTCAACCAGGGGACCAATCACTGCTGCAAAGGCTTCACCGGAGTTGATACCGAAAATAGCAATGGCAACGGCAATGGCCAGCTCAAAGTTGTTACTAGCCGCTGTGAACGACAGGGTAGCCGATTGTTCATAAGTAGCCCCTGCCTTCTTGCTCATGTAGAACGAGCCTACAAACATGATGATAAAATAGATCAGCAGCGGAATAGCTATCAGGACCACCGCCGATGGTATACTCACAATATATTCGCCTTTGAGTGAAAACATCACGATAATCGTAAAGAGCAAAGCCAGCAAAGTCAGCGGTGATATTTTGGGAACAAATTTGGTGTGATACCAACCTTTGCTTTTCACCCTGATCAGGATAAACCTCGTGAGGAAACCCGCGATAAACGGGATTCCCAGATAAATGAAAACACTCTTTGCAATATCACTAATGGTAATGGCAGCAACCGCATCATTCACAGGAATACCAAACCAGCCGGGGGCAACAGCAATGAAAAAATATGCATAAACCGAATAAAACAGCACCTGGAATATACTGTTAAACGCCACTAATCCTGCGGCATACTGTGTATCTCCCTTAGCAAGTTCATTCCACACAATCACCATGGCAATGCAGCGTGCAAGACCAATCATAATGATGCCGTACACATAAGGCAAATTAGCATTATCCTGACCGGGGAAAAATTTAAACAGCAGTATAGCAAGAGCAAACATCAGTACCGGACCTATAATCCAGTTTTGAACCAATGAGAGTCCAAGTACCTTCCAATTGGTAAACACATCCCCTAATTCTTCGTATTTAACTTTTACAAAAGGCGGGTACATCATGACTATTAAACCGATAGCCAGGGGGATATTGGTCGTTCCCGACGACATGCCGTTCCAAAAATCAGCTACCGAAGGAAACATCCATCCTGAAAACACCCCTATAAACATAGCGATGAAAATCCATAGCGTGAGGTATCGGTCCAAAAATTTCAAACGTTTATTGCCGGCCATCATATTAAGGTTTAACAGAGTTTTACACTTTAAAGCACAGCGTCTGATCAGTGTTCAGGTCAGAGTGGTTTGTAAGCTGATACGGTGATACTGAAAATGCCGGTACCACTGTTTTTAAAGGCAGTAATTTCATCGGGAGTCATATAATCAGTCAGCAACTCGTCAGGGATTCTCACCTGTTTTGATTTATGAATCACCGCTTGGTTAAACCCGGTCTTACCAATAATGGCCAGGTATTCATCCTGTTCAATGGCGCCGGCAACACAACCTGCATACATCTCAGCATCTTGTCTGAGTTTATCAGGAATACGGCCTTTGATCACCACATCTGAAACGCAGAAATGACCGCCCGGTTTCAGTACCCGGTATATTTCAGCGAAAGCTTTATCTTTATCGGGAACCAGGTTAAGCACGCAATTGGAAACTACCACATCCACCAATCCATTATGCAAGGGGATATCCTCAATGTCGCCCTGAATAAATTCCACATTTTGATAACCCAGCTTCTCCCGATTTATATTCGCCTTAGCAATCATGGCATCCGTAAAATCGAGGCCTGTAACCTTGCCGGTTTCACCCACGATGGCGCGGGCCACAAAGCAGTCATTACCTGCGCCGCTGCCCAGGTCAAGCACATGATGGCCCGGTTCAATCCCTGCAAATTGGGTGGGCAATCCGCATCCCAGTCCGAGGTCGGCATCGGCGTTATAGCCTTCCAGATTTTTATAGTCATCGCTAAAAACGGTATAGTCCATCGAAGAGCAGCAGGAGGTTGAACCGCAGCACGACGAAGCATTCTGCTTTTTATCCCTGTCAGCAATTCGTCCGTACTTTTCCTTAACAATTTCCTTTAATTCATCGGAGTTCATTTTATTTATATCATCAGAGTCCATGATTTTGTTCTTATTAGCGTTCATAGTTGTGGTTTTAATTGGTCGTCGTATAGTTTTAAAAAGGATCGGCGAATGACTTCGCGCACCCTTCTGTATTCATTATGAATAAATTCGGGAGTTCCGGTTTCTTCAGAGGGATCATCGATACCGATATGTAAACGGTTCCTGACCTCCCCTGCAAAGTACGGACAAGCTTCATGAGCCTGATCGCACACAGTGATCACATAATCCCAAGAGGTATCCAGGTATTTTTCCACAGCATCCGAAGTATGCCCGCTAATATCTACCCCGGCTTCCTTCATGACTTCAATAGCTTTGGAATCTACCCTGCCTAAAGGTTGCGTACCGGCAGAATATACCTCCAGCCGATTATCGAACAACTGCAGGAAGCCCTGTGCCATCTGGCTACGGCAACTATTACCGGTGCATAGGATCAGTATTTTCATGGCATGAGTTGGATTTACATGAAACATTAGCAGACTTCACCACCTCAAAAAAATCATTAAACAAGGTGGTATATTCTATTATTTTTGAGGAACACAAACAGTAATTAATTTTCAGTCCGTCAATTTCTCCATGAATCAGACCACTGTCGCGCATCGCTTTCAGGTGCTGTGAAACCGTAGTCCTGCTTAGTGGCAGGTAGTCGGAAATATCGCCTGAAATACAGCCGGGAGTTTTGGCCAGGTACTGAAGTATGGCAAGCCTTGCAGGATGTGAAATGACTTTGGCAAAAAGGGCCAGTTGCTGCAGGGAGTCATCGAATTTTTCTGATTTATTCATGGTATCTTTTTTAATGTCGCAAACATACGACACATTTAAAGACAAATTACAAAAGAGGGTAAAAATATTTAGCCAAGGCGTTACCCAATCGGTTCACAGTCGGTTCATAGTCGCTCTTTAGCGGTTGAGAAACGGGTATGAAGCGATGAACAAGGTAATTTGCCCTGTATTCAATGAACCGAACTCCCATCCCTCAAGGGTGGGAGTTCTTACTTTTGTATCGTATCTTTACAGCCAGAGCAGATCAACTGCATGGGCAGGAACCTAAATCGCAGTAAAGGAGAAATATTACAAGACCGCCTTATGATTTTTCATAATTTTGCACAATTTTTATTTAGAAAGCTATGGCTAAGATAATCGAGGAAATTTCCAGAACATTTAATGAATACCTGATCATTCCGGGTTTAACAACCAAGCAACACACGCTTGAAAATGTGTCATTACAAACGCCACTAGTAAAATATAAAAAAGGTCAAAAACCAAAGATTTCGTTAAACATTCCTTTTGTATCCTCCATTATGCAGGCAGTGTCTGATAGCGGTATGGCCATTGCATTAGCAAAAGAAGGCGGCTTATCGTTTATTTATGGTTCGCAATCCATTGAAGAACAAGCACGAATGGTGAGGGAAGTTAAGAATTATAAAGCCGGATTTGTTGAGAGCCGGGCAAACATAACCCCTGATCATACCTTAAAGGATGTGATTGAGCTGAAAGCAAAGACCGGTTTTTCAACCATCGGGGTTACCCATGACGGTTCCGCATGTGGGGTACTTCAGGGACTCATCACCAGTCGGGATTACCGGGTTAGTAAAGACAGTCCGGCAAAGAAAGTCAAAGACTTCATGACGCCTTATGCAGATTTAATCACCGCTCAAAACGGGATACCGCTCAGCGAAGCGAACGACATCATCTGGGAACACAAACTAAATACATTACCTGTTATAGATGAAAATCAGAGGTTACAATATTTTGTTTTCCGAAAGGACTATGATAACCATATTGAGAACCCGAATGAATTATCTGATTCGCAGAAAAGGCTCATGGCTGGGGCCGGGATCAATACCAGGGATTATCAGGAAAGAGTACCTGCCTTACTGGATGCAGGTGTAGATGTATTATGTATTGATTCATCCGATGGGTTCTCCGTATGGCAAAAGGATACCATTGACTACATCAAGAGTCGTTTTGGCAATCAGATATTAGTCGGAGCCGGCAATGTAGTGGACCGGGAAGGATTTAACTATTTAGCTGAAGCGGGAGCTGATTTTGTTAAAGTGGGTGTAGGTGGGGGTTCCATCTGCATCACGCGGGAACAAAAAGGAATCGGACGAGGCCAGGCAACCGCATTGATTGAGGTCGCAAAAGCAAGAGATGAGTATTTCGCAAAAACAGGTGAATACATCCCCATTTGTTCTGATGGCGGAATAGTTCAGGATTATCACATGACCCTGGCGCTGGCCATGGGAGCCGATTTCCTGATGATGGGACGATACTTTGCGCGCTTTGATGAAAGTCCTACCCGCAAACTATTAATTGGAAACAGTTATGTAAAAGAATACTGGGGTGAAGGTTCCAACAGGGCCAGGAATTGGCAGCGTTATGATATGGGCGGTAACAGTGATTTAAAATTTGAGGAAGGGGTTGACAGTTACGTGCCCTATGCAGGCAAACTGAAAGACAATTTAAACCAGACCTTAGGCAAGGTTAAATCAACCATGTGCAGCAGTGGTGTAAGAACCATCAAAGAACTGCAAACAGAAGCAAAACTAACCCTGGTATCCTCCACAAGTATCATTGAAGGCGGAGCACATGACGTAATTGTGAAGGACACTAAAAATTAGTCATTCAAACACACCTCCAGCCACGCCTCCATAAAAGCTCGGGGATCACCTTCCATGTGCGTCTCGAATACGCAAAATACATACTCAAGCATCAGAATCTATCAAAGTGGGGAATATGGGTGCCTCGGTAAGAATTGATAATGGATAAATATTGCACGAAGAGCGGCAGCGTTAATGATCACCTGATTTCCTTTGATTCGTGCCTTAATTAATAAATAATTCATACTTATCTCGACTTTCTTTCATAAATTTGTTCAATGGACCTATTATATAGCATACAAACTGCTGACAGATACTTTGATACTAATACTAAACCCGTATTAGTGACTTGTAATGATTTGAGCGATTATGTTTGTAAATACCATATGGGTAGTGGATCTGCAATGAGGTTGGTGTGTGAGTTCATAGGTTCATCCTTCATTAAACTATGGGAATTACATACGCCAGATATTGCATTTGTAAAAATCAATCGAAACCATATTCCACCAGAATGGAACATTCATGGTTATTATTTTGATACTACATGCTTTGGTTCAAAATTCAACAGGAATTATCCAGAAGTAACAAAGTTAGATGAAAACATTCCAAGTGTGTCTCTAAAAAAGTTCCCTTACAAAGACGAATTATTCAAAATTGGATTATTTGATCTTTGGGTATCAAATGAAGATCGCAACCATAATAATTACAATCTTCTCATAGATGTTGAAAATGATCGTAGATTTGTTCCGATTGATCATGAAGCAATATTTAACACCATTGACTTTAATCATCCTATTTATGAAATTACAGAAGAAGAAAGCCTCATAAACACAGATTTAGTCAGAAATTTTATCAGGAGTTCTACTATTAATCATTCATTCTGTGAAGAGTATCGTAATTATTTCTACTTTTGCACTGACAAATGCAAGCAGAACCTTGACAAGATATATCATGATATCCCTGATGACTGGTCGATAAATAAAGTTTCTTTGACAGAAAAAATGGATCAATTATTTTCTGAGGCTTGGATTAAAGCTATTTTTCAAAAATTCCTTTTGCTAGTACAATACAATTTAAATAAACCACGTTTATGAAATCGCGATACAGTATTATATCTGCAGCGATCCGTCCCGAAATAGGTGAACGGATAACCATAGGATTGCTGCTTATCGATGAAGAGAAAGTCTATTTCCGTTTTTCAAAGGATAAGTTAAACGTGCTGAAGGAACTCATCAACGACCATTCATATGTATATCTCAAAGAATCAATAAAACAAATTAGGCAGGCTGCTATCAGTGAAGCATCAAAACTTGCTTCACTGTTTACTTATAATGAAATTCAAAATCCGCTCTTCAGTGCAGGATATCTTGAGTATTTAAGTCGGTATAGCAATAATCTATTAAATTTCACTAGTCCAAAAAATATAGAAGTGAAAGCAGATGAGACATTGTTCTTGAACCTATACAAGAAATATGTTGATGATTCTGTTTTCGTAACTGAACCTGAAATGATCAATCGATTTGAATTAATTAAAAACGAATTTCTTCCAAGGGTTGAAAAGTATTATAATCTGGAACAAAAATTAACGCCTGAGGATATTTATGATCTTCCAATTTCTATTAAAGTTGACATGATTGGAAAGAATGAGCGAGTCGTTTATGCTCAGATGATTGAGTTAGAGAGGATACAATATCATATTCAAAATGATCTCGGTTTATTGGCTCTATTAAATCAAGCATATAAAAATGATGCCGTTAGTTTTGTAGTGTCAAGTGAACCTGAAAAAATCAGGTATCCGAAACAACATGAAGTTTGGGAAAATTTACGTAGTAACAATTTAGCAAAATACGTTGATCTTTCGGAAATTGACCAGATTGAAGAATATGCTTTAAAACATGGTGTACAACCATTGATAAAAGCCTTGTCGAATTAATATTTGGGACTTTAAATGCTGTTTATAATTTCCGAAGCTATACCAATCGAAGCAAGTATATATGATTATAACACTTGCAATTAACACAGTTAAAGAACCTATTTTGCACTCTCTGTGGCTCATTTCAATGCTGATGTTATGAATTGCCTTATACTTTAAAGGACTCCGCTCCTACCCCCAAGGCTTTTTGTGGCCTGAATGAACTACCCTGAAGACAGGGATTTATGAACCACTTTCATTAATCCAAGCGCTCCTTGACTCATACTCGGGGGTATGCACTTTGGCAATATTTAGTTTTCTCCTTTTCATCATACTACGTTTAAGCGTTCATTCTGTGAAGTGTATAGCATTTATTTTTAATTTCGCACTAACAAAGGCTGGCGAGATGCAATCAACACAGAAAAACGATTCCATACTGAATGGAAACAATAACCCGGAAGAAACCACACGTGATTGTGCGCGTTGTGGGGAACTGTTTACCTGCACGAGTGATATGAACTGCTGGTGCATCACCTTTATCATGCCTGATCGGGTGCGTGAGTATGTTACCTCACATTTTGAAGGGTGCGTTTGCAGGAAATGTTTAGATGAGTTGGTTCGTTTGCAGAACATCGGACCAAAATAATTGATTCCTTCATGATTCGTTATCGTTTGCAGAAGTGAATGTTTATGCTAATAAATGAACCATTGGCCCTTAATAAACTTCAAACTTGGTAGAAACATACATAAAGATCAACAGGACGAGTTTCTGGCTGATCATAGTACTCATCCTGCTTATTCCGGTATCAAAAGAGTCTCGGTTACTGGTTTGGGGTACCCGGACGAGTGGTGAGGTTGTAAGTTTTAAAATTACCCATGCCCAATCATTACAGGGAGGAACTTCTGCAGAGAGAGAGGCAGATTACGACTTTAAGTGTGCCGTCATTGAGTTTAAAACCAAAGATGCCGTTGTGCGGATGAATGGACCTGCTTATGTTAAATATGATTTAGGACAACGGGTAACCATTATTTATGATGAGAAAAATCCTGACCATTGTATTATGCCGAACCTTGCTTATCTGTATTCCATTCAGCACTCACTCTGGCTCATTCCAATTCTGATGGTATGGATTGCCTTTTATACGTCATTTGCCCCGCCGAAATCATTCCTTATGCCTAAATTAAAAAAGCTGGTAAAAAACAAACGCACCACTCCTACCCTCTAGCACTTACAAGGCAGGATATTCCTATAAGCTTTCCTTTTTAAATTGCAGAGTTTAAGTTAAAAATGCCCCCGCACCGGGTATATGTAAGCAGTAAAATAGCTTCCTTTTTTTTCGCTCTTAAGGTTAAATGTTCTGGTTTTAATTGCTTCTGACGGCGACTATGTGCCATTAATAAGAAAGTTAAACACGCTTGGAACAAGAGTTATGGTTTTGGGATGGGGCTTTGAATATACCAATGACTTTGGTAAAGAAATGACCACCAGAACCTCACAAGATTTAATTGAAGAAGTTTCTTATCCTGTTGCCATGCATGAAATCATTGACAATAGAATATAAAAGAATGAGCCTATAGTTTTGGATTTATAAAGTATCCGCCAAACAATTTGTTTTTTCATTATCTAAGTCTTGTTGGTGTGGACTTTAAGGACTTAAAAGCAGATGATAAAGTTCAGTTTACCATTGCAAAAAACGATAAAGGTGAGGATGTTGCGAAAGTGGTTAAACTCATTGCAGAATAAAACCGATGATTATGAATCAAACTTTCCCTATCGTAATTGGTTTTAAGGGAGATACTATTTGTAAATGATCAGAATAAGAAGATTAATCATATGGAAATACAACAGTTTAACAGTGACGCAAAAGGTTATTTTAAGGCAGTAGAAAATGGAATAGAGGCCGGTAGAATGACTTACTCTTGGGCAGGCAAAAACAAATTTATTATTGATCATACGGACGTAAATCCTGACTTTAAGGGTAAAAATATTGGAAAACAATTGGTAATGGCCTCTGTTCATTATGCACGGGATGCTAAGGTCAAAATAATTCCTTTATGTCCGTTTGCAAAGAGCGTATTTGATAAAACAAAAGATATAAAAGATGTACTGTTATGAATAAAAGAAAAGCAATGCAAATTGTTAGAGGGCAAAATGCAATTGATGGAGCAGGAGTGCATTTGCGTAGGGTATTAGGTTCAAAAACCATTGAAGATTTTGACCCTTTTTTAATGCTTGATGGCTTTGATTCTGCCGATCCTGATGACTATATTAAAGGTTTTCCCTGGCATCCGCACAGAGGTATTGAAACTATAACCTATTTAATTAAAGGCAAGATTGAACATGGGGATAGTCTTGGTAACAAAGGTACCATTCATGATTTGGAATGCCAATGGATGACGGCAGGCTCCGGTATTATTCATCAGGAAATGCCTAAAGCATCCGAAAGAATGCTGGGATGCCAGCTTTGGGTTAATTTACCGGCAAAAAATAAAATGACGGTTCCGACATACGGCGATATTACTCATGATAAGGTTACATTAGTAGAAGAAGAAAATGCAGTAGTCAGAATCCTCTCAGGCACGTACAAAGGTAAAAGCGGAGCCTTTGAAGGCAAATATATAAAGGTTAAATACATTGATGTGGATTTGGCTCCCGACAGTAAATGGAACTATGCTGAAACCCCCAATAACGAAACACTGTTTATCTATTTATTGGACGGAACGCTTGCCGTTGACGAGAACCTGTCAGCGTTTGAAAATAAAGCATGCGCAGTTTTATTTACATCGTCAGATCAGGACAGCAACACATACGAAACCGTTGAAGTCCGTTCAGGAAAACAGGGTGCCAGGTTTATATTATTGACAGCAAAGCCACTACGAGAACCCGTAGCATGGGGAGGTCCAATTGTTATGAATACTAATGAAGAACTGGATCAAGCTTTTAAAGAATTAGATAACGGAACATTCATTAAGCATAACGCATAATCAATTCCATTTAAGGTGCTTTAAGTTATAAAAAAGCAAGGCTTGGCTATTCCGGCTAACTTTTAAGACTTCGGATCAAAGAGTAATATTGTTAGTTTCTTCCGAGTGCTATCCGGAAGACGCCACAGCATATCCATATTTCAACAATCTTTTGTAAGCATCCGATAAAACGCATATTGTAGTTGGTTTCAGGGCTATTTAGTTTTGTTAAAAAATTATAGTCCTAACACTTGAAGAATATGCTTCGCTTGAACAAGACTTCTCAACCGCAGATACTGACGTGAAGACCTTTTTGAAACAGAAGGGGGTGAGTCTAAACAAATATTACTACTGGAAGCGCAAAATAAGAGACCAGAAGGAGGAATCTTTACAATCAGAGGGACATTTTCTGCCTATTGATCTTCAAGCAGGAGGTATAATCAAACCTTCAAAACGAGGCAAAAGTATAAAACAACCCTTGATCACCC
>JBAXYX010000073.1:0-11055 GCA_041670625.1 Lentimicrobiaceae bacterium
ACGCCTTATCACATAAAGAATCCCTATGAATAACCTTTCTGCAAATTCTTCTGCTACTTCATCGTTACGCTATCCCTCATGAGGAATTCCTATGAATATCTTGTCTGCAAATTCTTCTGTTACTTCTTAATCACGCCTTATCACATAAAGAATCCCTATGAATAACCTTTCTGCATATTCTCCTGTTACTTCATAATTACGCCATCCCTCATGAGGAATTCCTATGAATATCTTGTCTGCATATTCTCCTGTTACTTCATAATCACGCCCTACCTCATGAGGAATTCTTATGAATAGCATTTCTGCATATTCTCCTGTTACTTAATAGTTGCGTCATGCCCGTTATATAGTTATCTCTTAACTTGTCAGCTTTAAAAACTCTTTTTAGTTCGAGTTATAGAAGGTGGCGAAATTACAGGCATAGCGACAGGATTTATTTAAAAACTCTTTTGGGTTCGAGTTATAGCCATGGCCGGTAATAGTTTTCTCTTAACAGACGCAGTATTACCGAAGCTTCAGAACAAATCAGGCTAAGTGTCTAAACCGGTAATGATTGTGATACTTCTGGGCAATATTTCAAAGGTCATAGGAGTATGTCCAAGTGATTCACCATCCGTTTCCAGAAACATGGCAGGATCAGATTCAACTTTAATTACTTTTCCCCTGTATTGTTTAACCTGGGGAATTCGTACAAACGAACCATCATATAATTTCATCACATTACGTATCACTTGTATCCTGGTAACCTGGGTAATAAGAGTGATATCAAACAACCCGTCATCAGGAATAGCATTGGGTGATTGTTTCATTCCACCGCCGTTATACTGACATATAGCAACACTCATGCTGAATATTTTTTCATCAATAGGTTTGCCATCAATTAATAGGCTGGTAGTAATGGCTTTATGTACAATCAGGCTGGTAAAGAGGTTATATAGGTATGAGAGTGGTCCACCCTTACCCAGTCGTTTCTGCCTATTCGTTTTTTCTGCAACCAAGGCATCAAACCCCATTCCTGCCATATTGATAAAATACCGGGTATGTTTATTACCATGAGAGATGAAACTAACCTTCCCTATATCCTGACAGAAGGTCTTACCCCGGGTAATTAGATCTATTGCCTCTTTGTATCCTGAAGGAATATTAAAGCTTCGGCCCCAGTCGTTACCTGTTCCCACCGGAATCATGGCAATGGTGATTTCATTAGGGGCGTAGTTATGTTGACTAAAAATGCCATTCACCACTTCATTAAGAGTCCCATCACCACCCACAACTATAACTTTGCGAAATCCTGCATCAATATATTTGCGTGCAAGTTTTACAGCATGATTAGGGGCATTTGTAAATACATTAGTGAATTGTATGTTTGCTTCGTTAAGCAAACGAGCAATTTCCAGCCAGTCCTTTTCGCCTTTTCTTTTTCCGGCATTAGGATTTACGATCACAAACCATTCGTTACCTGAAACAATCATTTATTCTTATCTTTTATCATATAAATTTTAACGTAGCTATTCAGTTTTTGTTCCACTTGCTGGGGAGTAATTAGCTGCATACATTCACATTTATTTAATTTACGGCACTGACTACATTTCTTATTAGCCACAAGATAGCCTGATTTTCTCCCTATCGGGGCCCATCTGCCCGGATCCATAGGTTTGATTGGAGGGTATAACCCTATGGCAATCTTATCCAATGCTGAAGCAATGTGCAAAGGCCCGGTACTGCCAGCAATTAGAGCATCAGTTGATTGAATAAATTGGATTAGTTGGTTGAGATCAAACATCCCGGTAACATCTTTAACATCACCGGCTTTTTCAAAAAAACCTTCCTTGCGAAGCATATCTCCTTCGGCACGGGTACCCGTAATGAATACCTTATAGGATTGATTTGTTAACCGATGTGCAAGTGCAGCAAAGTTATCAATGCCCCATTCACGGGCACTACCTTTTGAGCGGGGATGAAGAATGATGTTAATCTCATTCGGATCAAGAAGTCCCCCAAATGTTGCATCAACAGGTATACGCGGTGAAAAGCCATACAATGATGGAATTTGCTCCAGACTTATACCCTCACCGCCTATCAGTTTCCTGGCTAGTTTAATATTAAGTATTGACTCATGCAATTGTGAATTCCTTCGTGATAGCGGAACTAATATATTGCAATTCAGCCAGTGATAGATGCGCCCGGTACTGCCCAAACGGTACTTAATACCAGCTTTACGGGCTAAACGGGCAATCTCTTTTCGTGGAAATACATGCAGGATCAGATCAACATTCAAGGCTTTTAACCTTGCTATTGACTGTTCTTCAGGTAACTCCTTCAATTCCTTCCAGTCAATGAATGTATCAATGTGGCTGCATGACTCAATGACCGGTTTGGTATAAGGCATTCCCAAAAAGCTTAACCTGGCATCAGGGAAACGCTTCCTTAATAAACCTGCCAAGGGCAGGGTAAGCATTACATCACCAATACTGTCAGTACGGCTAATCAGAATATGCTTTAACTTCATTCAGTCGGTAGTTTGGGTTGCTTGTTTAGCTGATGGATCTTAACGTATTTCATGAAAGTGGCAAATGCTGATATGCAACAAATTATCAACCCATAGTATCCATCCAGGAAACCTGCTTTAAAAATATAATCTCTTAAAAACTTGATAGCCGGACTAAAAATGATATGCCAAAGTGTACTTTTTTTACCATCCTGAAATGCTTTCAGGGCGGTGAGATCAGTGAACTTGTTAGCTTGCGAAACATGATCAGCAATGGTATAGTAGGAATAATGCAGCAGGTCACCCTTCAGATGCTCAATCGGTGCACCATTTTTTAGCTTAATCGCTTCATGAATCAGGGAGCCGGCCCATGAGCCTTCATCATTATTAAAGAGGCGTATCTTACTATCAGGGTACCACCCTCCATGCTTTATCCATTTGCCGCAATAATTGGTGCAACGATTCATGCTATATGCTGAAGCCTTCTGGTTCACCAATACTTTACGAATGCTTTCACGAAGTTCATCCGACAAAGCCTCATCTGCGTCAAGCGAAAGAATTAATGGGTTCTTAGCCAGGCTGTTTGCATAGTTCTTGGTCGCAGCATAACCCTCCCAATTATGAGTATGAAAATTAACCCCGAATGATTCACAGATAGAAGCGGTAAGGTCATCAGACCCACTATCAACCACCACGATATCGTCAGTAAGGCCTTCAACCGAACTTAGACACCTGGTTATGTTTTTCTCCTCATTTAAGGTTATGATGACTACTGATAGCTTTGCCATACTGCAAATATAACTGACAATATACAACGAACCATAACTACCGGTGAGATTTTTTATATCCGGCAATCGTTCTTGCTATCTGGGAACGGACTTTATAAATAAATCAAAGTCTATTTTTATGTCGTCATCAACTCTAATCAGTCCTAATGCAGTAACCGGCTTTTTAATTCCAAAATCTGACATAAACAGTTCTTTGGTACCAGTGAACCGATAAAGGTCAGGCCCTACTTTATGCCAAAGGACAATGATATGATCTGCCTTGCTTATCCCATTGAGGGTAATAGTCACATCAGCTTTAAATTTGCCACTATAAGCCTTTAGTAATTTTGATTCCGATATGGGGAGTGCCTGGTGCAATTCAACATCAATGTAGGGACTCTTTTTGGCGTTAAGAGTATGATATAAATCTCTGTTGAGTAAGGGATTTTGACAATCAAATGACTTAACATCTATGTGTAATAGTGCATTGGTAAAGTTTACACTCCTCCCTTTTTTATCAGACTGAATGTAAATATTACCATTGGTGAAATTATTGTAAGTAGTGCATTCAAACTTATTTACATTACTGGAGCCTGATAAAGTAAGAGAGCTTTGTTCCTGTATGGTATAACTGATTCTCAACACCGTATCAGGTGCCGGTGAGTTTAAAAGAAGAAACAGTATAATGTTGATGAGCATAGTATTAATGAGTAAAACAAGAGTCCTGCAGGCTAACCTTACAGGACTCCCGATATTTTATTTAGAAACCAATTGCAGCTTCAATCATAACACCCTTAAATTCAGCACCATTCCTGTAATCGGTAGCTGCAAAATCATTGTAAACCTGGTTCACATATTCCAGTTTGAGCAAAAGGTTCTTGGTAGTGTACCAGCCAAGAGCTACCTGAGTACGATTGATTGATATATCATCTGTATAATTGGCTAGCCTTCCCTTTACCGTATTGTAGCGAGCACCTATAAATGCCTGTTCATTTGGCAGGAATCGATAAACAACTTCACCGGCCATCTGCGTGAACTTGCGGCTTTCAGGTTCCGGATTGCTTTTAGTAGATGCTTCTGAACCATTGGCAATTTCATAGGTTCCGAATAATTCCAAGCCTTTGAACTTAACAAACGGGTTAATGGAAATGGCCGTTACTTTCTTCGAAAAGTCAGGATTTATTTGTCCTGAAGTAAATCGTGTGGAGGTTGTTGAAGCAACATAGGTGCCTCCTGAAAGTGTACCCTCAGGCTCAACAACCATAAAATACCGTGAACCGGTCCTATCGCCGGCATACAGCGTATTCTTGGTGGTGCCGGGGTTTGTATAAAGACTCCCCGTTAACCTGAAGCGTAGGTTATCAGTTAGTTGCTTATCGTAACCTGCTTTTGCAAGTATCGAGGGATTCTTCTTTAAGACATCGCCATTAGGCAAATAAGCTTCCTTGGTATCACCATTAATCAAACCTCCTGTTAATCCTGCCATAACAAATACCCCATCCATTGGATAAACGTACACCTCACCACCTATTTCAGTGGTAAATGCATCAAGAATATAATTACCAACAAAGGCATTCCACAAGGTATTGCCATTATCACTTCTGCGGAACTGCTGATCGCCATAATTAATTCCAAAGTGACCTATTTTAACGGTAACATATTTTGTAAACCATTCAGGACTCCCGAACATAGGAAGTTTGTCAATCTGAATATAACCACCCTTAACCCAGAATTCCGAATGATGACGTGATGACATATAGTTTTCAAGAGTTACACGTATACCATCTTCCAACTGTATATCAAAACGCAGGTTTGCAGATGCCAGGTTGAAACCCGGAGAAATAGGGAATAGCTTATTCAGGTTATAAATATTGGTACCAATGGTATCCATAACCGGGGTAGCCGTATTGCTATGTTCCAGGTATTGGTACTGCTGGGTAAATGATCCGCCAATTCTTACTTTTAAACCATCAAATGGAACTTCATCAACCTTTAAGGTTTCAAATTTATTGATGCCATTTTTATCATTGGGCCTTAAGTAATTTATTTCCTGTGAGTAACTGCTTAATGTTGATATTGCTATGATTATTGCAATAATCGGGAACTTTATTTTCATTTTCATACCAGAGTTATTTAGTGTGTAATTGTTTGATTGGTTAAGCAATTTTTAAAATTACTTTGAATGTTAAGGTGACGTCATTAGCAGTGGTTAATGCTCCCAGCATTGCTTTTGGTGGTTCAACCTTGTAATCAGTCATCTTTAATTTCTTAGTACCGGAGAATTCAATATCACCATTAGGTAAGACCTTCCCGGTTACTTCAATACTGACGTTTTGTGGCGTACCTGCAATGTTAAGCACCCCATTGGCAACAACCTTACTATTAACCGACCTGTCAGTTACTGTTATACTTGTTGATTCATAAGTTATAAAAGGGTTTTTCTTGGATTTTAAAGCGTCTTTTATTTTTGAATTCATGATACTTCCCTTGGAGCCGGTTAATGACTGGGCATCAACCTTCAAATCCACGCTTTGAACAGACGCTACTTTTCCCTTTTCAACCTTTAACTTGAAGTTACCACTTGATTTTCCAACCTCTGCAGTCCAGTCATGTATATTTGAAGTCCCGGCCACAACAATACTACACGATTTTATGATGTAAGTATTTTGTGAAATTAAAGGAACCGGAAGCAGGACTCCCCATAAGATTATTAGTAAGGTTAGTGTTTTTCTGTTCATTTTATAGTTTGTTTAAGTAGTCGTTTTAATAAATTAGTTCAGATATTGAGGTTCAATATTGTAAATCATTGTTGCTTTAGCAGTAGTAACATTTTATACACCCTGCCATACAGTAAATTGTTTGTTGGTAATGCTCCAATGCATATCAGTCAAATTCAACATGAAGCCTTGAAATACAATTAAATATAAGGCTGTGTCCATATTCTTCATGTCCTTTAAATTTTGTCTCTCTTAAAACCAAGTTCAAGGCAAAAAGTTGATGATCAAATGATAAATAATTATAGTACTCCCATCTTCAAATAGCATTTTTAAAAGTTCACTTCATCAAAGCAAACTCAGGAAGCCTGATCATCAATACGTAAATTGTTATTAGGATATGGATACAATGTTTTTATGATTGATCATTCATTCGTTAGAATGCATTCTTAATATTTTTTGTTTAGTAATAAATGACCCAATAGTTCGAACATATATAATTGATGGGATGAAAAAAATCATTACACCCTTGAAGATAATTCCTAAAATCAGGGATGCTACAGTGCAGTCAATTAGCAAGCTAAGTGATAAAACTTTAGTTAAAACAGAAGCAGCAGGCAATTTTTTAACTGATTTTGCTGATGTTTTTATATTTATAGCGAGGGCTACAAAAGAAGCGTTTTCACGTGATTTTGAGTTCAGAGAATTTTTCAGGCAATGTTACCAGATAGGGAACAAAACATTACCTCTGATTTCAGTTACCGGGGCTATTATGGGATTAGTACTCACCATACAAACTCGTCCGGTACTTGATGATTTTGGAGCAGTTTCCCTACTTCCGGGAATGGTAACAATTTCACTACTCAGAGAAATCGGGCCGGTAATCACAGCATTAATATGTGCCGGCAAAATTGGTTCAGGAATGGGAGCTGAGTTGGGATCCATGAGAGTAACAGAACAAATAGATGCAATGGAAGTATCATCTACCAATCCCATCCGTTTTTTGGTAGTTACCCGGATTTTAGCAGCTACGTTGATGTTGCCTTTGCTGGTACTTTATGCTGACGCATTTGGAATTATGGGGAGTTGGGTGGCGGCAAATATAAAAGGGGATGTCACCTTAACCCTTTTCTTTTCACAAGCATTTGGTGTGGTTGATTTTATTGATTTCCTGCCTTCTTTTATTAAAACCTTCTTTTTTGGTGCTGTCATAGGAATCGTTGGGACTTATAAAGGATATCATGCCGGCAGAGGTACTGAAAGCGTTGGTATCGCTTCAAATGCTTCAGTTGTTCTTGCCTCACTCCTTGTCTTGATAATTGATATGATAGCTGTTCAGGTAACCGATATGATTATAGCATGACACCAATAGAAAAAAACATACAGCATAATCCGACAGACCTGAATGGCCTTAATCCAATTATTGAGATTGCCAATTTGAGAAAATCATTTGGTTCACTCGAAGTCCTTAAGGATATCACCATGAGCCTTTATAAAGGGGAGAACCTGGTTGTGTTGGGTAAATCAGGGTCAGGTAAATCAGTCCTGATAAAGTGCATTATTGGTTTGCTTGATCCTGACCAGGGTACTATCAGCGTTTTCGGTACGAAGGTGAACGACATGAACAGAAAGCAATTTAGTGAACTAAGGAAGAAGATTGGGTTTTTATTTCAAAGTGGAGCTCTATATGATTCCATGACTGTAAAGCAAAACCTGGAATTTCCATTGATAAGAGTAAAAAAGCAACTTACTAAAAGTGAAAGGGAAGATAAAATAAAGGAAGTCCTTGAAAGCATTGGCTTACCTGAAGTTTTGGATAAAATGCCTTCAGAACTGTCAGGTGGAATGCGAAAAAGAGTCAGTCTGGCCCGAACTATTGTAGTTGACCCTTTGATTATGCTTTATGATGAGCCAACCACCGGTCTTGATCCTGTAACTTCATTTGAAATTAGTGATTTGATCAATCATGTTCAAACTAAGTATAAAACCTCATCAATTATCATTACACATGATATTAATTGTGCACTTAAAACTGCAAACAGAATCATTATGCTGGAGGATGGAATTGTATATAAGGAGGGCAGCGTTATGGATTTCAAAAATTCAGATGACCCTGTAATAACATCTTTTTTTATTTAAACAGATTAGTAAAGATATGGAAACGCACTCTCAAAAGTTCAAAGTTCGACTGGGCCTGTTTATTGCAGGTGGGTTGGCACTGTTTATGGTAGTTATTTTTATTATAGGCAAGCAAAAAAACCTCTTTGATCCGGTTTATAAATTATCAGCTACTTTTTATAATATAAGCGGGTTACAGGTGGGAAACAATGTCAGGTTCTCCGGTATTAATGTTGGTACTGTTGATAATATTGCTATTGTCAATGACTCTACGGTACGGGTTGACATGATGATTAAAAAAGAAGTTCAACAATTCATAAAAAAAGATAGTGAAGTGGGTATCGGTTCGGAAGGCCTCATAGGTGACCGACTCGTATTAATTTCGCAAGGAAGTACAGATTCACCTGTTGCCAAACAAGGACAACTCCTCTCATCAAATGAGCCTGTTGAAACGGATGCTGTAATTTCAAGTCTGGAAATATCAGCAGGGTATATACAAATTATTACTCAACAGATGGCCGAAGTAATGGTTAAAATTAACTCCGGTCAGGGTATTCTTGGTCAATTAATTCAGGATTCTGTTTTTGCTGAAAATTTAAACCAAACCATGGTGAACCTCCGGAGAAGCTCTAAAAGTTTAGATCTGAATATGGAAGCTGCCAAACATAATTTGTTATTAAGGGGATTCTTTAAGAAAAAGACCCGTGATGCCGAAAAATTAAAGAAGGAAGCTGAAAAGGCAAAAGAAGAAAAGAAATAAATATTATATTGTTTCAGTTTATGTAAAATTTATCGATCAGGGATGCAAGTGGAGTATAAGTGGTATGGGGTTGCCTTATTATTTGCGTAGATCATTAAATGACTGTAAATTTGTTGATTAATGGTTAATAAATATCAGGTATGAAAAAGATGCTTTTGGCTCTTGCTATTGTTGCTTTTTATAATGTTGCAATTGCTTGCGACACTACTCTTATTTCAAATACCGGTTTTTCAATTGCCTATGTTGATAGTGAAGAGTTAACGGGTGAAGGGACAAACAATGGCCACGCCATCCATTGCATCGATGGAGATTTATCAACCTTTTGGCATACTCAATGGAATGGTGCTACTCCGCCTTATCCGCATCAAATCCAAATTAACCTGGGAGCGGTGTATCCGGTAAACGGCATCAACTACCTGACCAGGGCTGATACGCGCAACGGACGCATTAAAGATTTTGAATTATACTTAAGCATTGACGGCATTAACTGGAATAGCCCACAAGCAGCAGGTGTATTAGATTATCCTGATCCTGCTAGCAGTTCACAGCAAACAGCAGAGGTGTATTTTGGTGCTGTAAATGCTCAGTATATCAAGTTGGTCGGACTATCAAGCGTTGTTGGTGATGTTTATACCATGCTGGCTGAATTATCGGTGTTTCAGGATTTGAGTTGTGGTGCAACCGGTCAAATTAATCAAATTATAACCATTGATACCATTGGCAAGCAAACTACCACTTCGCCGCAAATAGTGTTGACAGGCTCCTCAACATCGGGACTTCCAATTGCCTATAGTATTGTTTCAGGGCCGGCTATAGTGCAGGGCAATGTGATTACATTAACAGGATTATCAGGTAATGTGATCGTACAAGCGTTTCAGGAAGGTGATGGTACCTATTATCATGCTGCAGCCAACACTTCTTTTATAGTGATTGATCTCTCAACTTTCAGGCCTACAGTTAATACTAAACTAACAGGTGATTATGATTTACAGATGCCAAGCTTGAATCCTTACTTATTTCATACTAATGCCGCAATTGATGAGCCGGACTTCTTATCAATCACATCTGTAGAATATCACATAAATGGAGAAACTATTGAAACAGTAAATAATAATGGTGATTACCAAGCATGGTGGACACCACCCGCCTATGGAAACTATAATGTTGAAGTAATAGCAACCGGATCAAATGGAAATACCACCATTGAAGTAGTGCATTTGAATGTAACAGATGCTATCGTTTCACAAAATGTACAAACCTTCAATGAGGCAGTCATAGATATGGGAACCATTGGCTCTCAATGGTACTATGGAAACTATGCATTGCCTCAATCGGTTGGGGCATACGACAAAATCGTTGCTAATTTTTCTGTTTCTTGTCCGGCTGTTCCTGGGGGGTGTGATGATTGGGACCGGCTTGGGTGGGTTGAATTCAAAGCACCTGATGGCAGTTGGATTGAATTGTTCCGGTATATTACTCCATATCGTGTTGCCTGCAATCATGAAATAGACGTTACGGATTATGCTTCTATGTTACAAGGCAATATAGAGCTGCGGATGTACATCGAAACTTGGGGAACCGGTGGCTGGAAAATAAATCTTGATTTTGATTACACTGCCGGTGCACCAACCTATTTATATTCCACCATTGAGGAAATGTGGCATGGAACATTTAGTTTCGGTGATCCTCAAAACTTGCAACCTATGGATACCATGGTCGTTAAGCCTTATCCTCAGGTTGGGAAGGTAACCTTCAGATTGGTAACTACCGGTCACGGATGGGGGAGCAACAATACCGGCAACGCATCTGAGTTTTATCATGCAACTCACCAGTTAAAGATTAATAACCAGGACACGTTTATACAGGACCTGTGGACCCAATGCAATCCAAATCCTGATGGATGTACCGGGCAACAAGGCACCTGGCAATATAATCGTGCAGGATGGTGCCCCGGAGTGATCCCTAAGCCATACTTCTATGATCTCACTCCTTACATGGTGCAGGCACCCTTTAATTTTCAGTATATCTTTCAAACCACATACCAGGATTTGTGTCATCCCCATAATCCTGACTGTGTAAGTGGAGTTACATGTCCTGATTGCAATGATGGTTATAATCCTCAATACCGTGTAGGTGGTTACCTGTTCCGCTTTTCCAATCAACCTTTGGTTTTAAGTACCCCAGCCTATCCTGTGAAAAATAAAGCCA
>JBAXYX010000074.1:0-10718 GCA_041670625.1 Lentimicrobiaceae bacterium
AGAGCGGAAGATATTTCTATGGGGAGAAGTTGACGATGATTCAGCACGTGATATTGTGAGTAAATTACTCTATCTGGAATCCGTTAAACCCGGTGAAAAAATCACCTTCTTTATCAATAGCCCCGGCGGCATGGTGACTTCCGGATTCTCCATATTGGATACAATGAACCTGATTTCATCACCGGTATCGACAGTATGCATGGGATTAGCAGCATCCATGGGCTCTATTTTACTATCGGCCGGGCAAAAAGGCGAACGCTATATATTCCCGTTAGGGGAAGTTATGATTCATCAGCCTAGTATCGGGTTATTACAAGGGACTGCAATTGATTTAGAGATTCAGACAAAACAGATCATCAAAACAAAAACAATTGCTGCTGAGATACTGGCAAAAAACTGTAGCCAGACTAAACAACAGATCTTTTCAGATTTTGACCGGGACCACTGGATGGACGCCGATGAATCCATAAAATACGGCATAGTGGACAAATTATATATTATGAAGTAATCGGTTGACAGATCATTATTCAAGGATATTCCGCATTTTGGACAAATTATATGATATGAAGTAACCGATACACAACTTATAATATAACTCATGAAACAGATTAGTAAGACATTCACCGGCAGGTACAAAATGATTCTTTCGTTACTGGTGATTTTTTTTATCTGCAGAACGGCGTGGTCGCAACAGGTATTTTCTGATCAGGTTGTTCATATTGAAGAAGATGATTTTATGCCCTATACCAGGGGTGAAGTGATCAAAACCTTTGTGGGTGATTACAACAACTTAATGGAGGAAATGTGTACCATCATTTCATCATGGGACAGCATAAATCCGCCAAAAGGTTTCAGAGTTGATTTTAGTAGTATCCATTCAACAATGCTGGAAATTACATTTTCAGCCTATATAAAGGAGTACGACGAGAGAATCGTTAAAAGAGGCCCGGTGCTTTATATGTCAATAAATAATCCTTCTGAAATATTTGGCACACCGATAATTACAGACATATTCCTGCAACCGGCTAAGGTGTCAGATTTTTACGGGTATCCTGTTTATCAGAATGTAAGACGAAAGGTAACGGTGATCATGGAAAAGGATGTGACATTATCAGTTCCCGTTACCCGGGAAGAATATTTAAACGAGTTACTCAATGCTGATGAAAATCACGGTCCGGATGGTTCAGGCAGTTACTCGGGTGATGATGTCCTTGTAGAGATGGAAAAAGCATACAGAGCATTACTAAAAATTGATCAGGCGGAAGCAGCAGAATTTAAGACTGGAATGGATAATTACCGATCTGATTTAGCACAGCAAAAGCTGGAGGGTGATCCTGAAGACCTGCATACCAGTCTGATCAAGGAACTTGAAAAATTATCGCCCGAAGAACGTAAAAGCCCTGCATACTATGCGCTTGGAGCGATGGATCAATACGGGAATCTGTCAGGGCTACTCCCTTCCGGTCATGAAGAGGAAGGGGAAGCATTAGTACGCATAAACCCGGTTCTTAAAAATATGGTTGGCAATACCACGACCTTTGAGTTATTGGTAATTAGTTGGTACCTGGGAAAAAGCAATGATTCAGATGACAATCCCCGTCTATACAGCGATGGAAATAAGGGATTTATGCTGGCTGACTATCATATGGCTGAATTATTCAAGCAGCAGGATTTGTGGAATAAGATTTTTGATTTGTTAAAGAATTAATCCCGATTAAATGCTTCCAATGGTACAGGATATGTAATCATTCCCTGCCTTTATGTCATCTTTGATGCAGGTTGATGCAGGTTGATGCAGGTTAATACAGGTTTATTCAGGTAGATGCAAGTTAATACAGATTTATACAGGTTGATGCAAGTTGATACAGGTTAATACAGGTTGATACAAGTGGATACACGGTGTCAGTTTTTGTGTCATACCTAAAAGTCTGCCAAAAACTGCCAAATGAGTATCATTACGTACCATTCTCTGATATTTGCAACTTGAGCACTATAATTGCTTATATCCCATTGTAGTTATAAAACAGGAAGAATTTAATAATAAGCGGAAACTTTTTATTACTGACAGGCTCTTTTGATACGATTTATTGCTATATTTGACATGCTGAAACTATCATAGTTTCCGGCATCAGAATTATTGGATTTTAAAAAATTAAAGCCATGTCGAAAAGCAAAGACGCAAAAAAAGAAACGAAAAAAGAGCCTACAAAATCTTTAAAAGAAAAGAGGCTTGAGAAGAAAGAAAAGAAAGCTAAGGACACCCAGGCTTCTTAAAAGCTTAGTATTACGAGCAGTTAAGCAACCAGGGCATAACAAGTTCAAAGCATACGGATTACTTTTCAGTTTTCCATTGAATTAGTGAACCGACCACTATCAATGGATAGCCTTTTAATCAAAAGATTATATTTTCAAAAGAACAAGTTTGATGCTTATGGGGAAATCGTGCCTTGATTGTGGGGAAGCATTGATTGGCCGTGCCGATAAAAAATTCTGCAACGACCAATGTCGTAATAATTACAACAACCGCCTTAACAGTGATTTGAGTATTGCTGTACGCAAAATAAACAACATTCTGCGTAAAAACAGACGAATACTTTCGGAATTGAACCCTTCAGGGAAAGTTACTGTTCATAAAGACAAGCTGACTAACCGGGGGTTTAATTTCGAATATTTTACACACATATACACCACTCAAAAAGGTCACATGTACCGTTTTGTTTACGAATATGGGTACCTGCCTTTGGAGAACGACTTATATATGTTGGTATTGAGAGAGACGAAGTAACCTGTTAATTTAAAAAATTTAATTTTTTATGTCGCAAACTCCCAGAAAGCTATTCCTATTAGATGCAATGGCTTTGATTTACCGGGCATATTACGCCCTGAATAAGAACCCCAGGATTACATCCAAAGGGCTCAACACTTCGGCAATACTGGGATTTGCCAACACACTCTATGAGGTTATCAAGAATGAGAAGCCTGACTTAATAGGGGTTGCCTTTGATACCCAAGCCCCTACACAACGGCACATTGATTATACTGCTTACAAAGGAACCCGTGAGTCAATACCTGAAGATATAGCTATTGCGATCCCTTATATACAGAAACTGATCAGGGCATTTAACATACCCATACTGTCAGTGGATGGTTATGAGGCCGATGATGTGATCGGAACACTGGCTCATAGGGCTGCCGGTCCTGATTTACAAGTTTACATGATGACTCCGGATAAAGATTTCGGACAGTTGGTAGATGAAAACATCTTCATGTATAAGCCGGGGAAGCCGGGAGAAAAAGCGATTATTATGGGAGTGCCTGAGGTATGCGCAAAGTATTCCATTGAGCGACCGGAGCAGGTTAAAGATATATTGGGTTTATGGGGCGATACATCCGACAACATACCCGGCATTCCGGGTGTGGGTGAAGTTACCGCCCGCAAACTGATAGGCCAGTTCGGCAGTATAGAGAACATGGTGGAGAATGCCTCCAAGATTGAAAATGCTAAATTGAAGGAGAAGGTAAGGGAGTTTGGAGAACAAGCTCTGATGTCGAAGCAACTGGCAACTATCATTCTCGATGTTCCCATTGAATATAATGAAGAAGAACTAAAACTTACCACACCTGACTTTGCCGGGTTGAAGACCCTACTGGAAGAACTTGAGTTCAGAAATTTTGGCGAGAGGGTGTATAACGACTTTGGGAAAGCAACTAAACCTGAAGTTAAAGTAAAAAAAACAACCGGTGCCCCTGAGCTTTCATTTGATGTTCAAGGCGGTCCCGAAACAGATTCAGACAAGTCAACTGAACCTTTTGAAAAAACAGTAAGTGCTCCTGAACTGTTCAGTGAAGTCGGGGAGGTTAATACCACCATCAGGACTTCGGCAGATACACCCCACTCCTATTATCTGGTTGACACCCCTACTAAAAGGAAAGAGTTGATTACCATACTCCAAAAGGCCGAAAATATCAGCTTTGATACAGAAACCACCGGCATAGACGCTAATAACGTAGAGTTGGTTGGTCTGTCTTTTGCAGTAAAACCGGGCGAAGCCTGGTACATTCCTATTCCTGAAGTGTACGGGGAAGCTTGCAAAATAGTACAGGAGTTTGCACCTGTTTATGGCAATGAATCCATTGAAAAAACAGGGCACAACCTGAAGTATGATATTGCCGTGCTGAGTTGGTATGATGTGAAGGTTAAAGGGAAGCTGTTCGACACCATGATAGCACATTACCTGATTGAACCTGATTTGCGGCATGGCATGGACTATCTTTCCGTTGTTTATTTAAAATACAAGCCTATATCCATTGAGACCCTTATAGGAAAAAAAGGCAAGAACCAGGGCACCATGCGTGAAGTGCCGGTTGCCAAAGTGGTTGAGTACGCCAGTGAAGATGCAGATGTGACGCTTCAGTTACGATATCAGTTTGAACCTATGTTGGCGGATACAGATACCAGCAAGTTGTTTCATGAAATTGAAATGCCGCTTGTTCCGGTACTTGCCGCCATGGAAGCTGAAGGGGTGAAGGTTGACATTGAGGTGCTTAAGAAGTATTCACAAGAACTATTGGTAGAGATACAGTCGGTTGAAAAAGAAATTTATCAACTGGCGGGCGGTACCTTTAATATCGGATCACCCCGGCAGTTAGGAGAAATACTCTTCGACAGGCTGAAGATATCCGATAATCCAAAGCAGACTAAAACAAAGCAATATTCCACCGGTGAGGACATACTGGTTAAGCTCATCAACAAGCATCCGATTGTTGAACTGATACTTGATTACCGTTCTCTTACAAAACTTAAGTCTACCTACATTGACACCCTGCCATTGTTGGTCAACCCGCGGACAGGAAGGATACACACATCCTACAACCAGGCAGTTGCTTCAACCGGGCGGTTAAGCTCCAACAATCCTAACCTGCAGAATATTCCTATCAGGACCGAGCGAGGCAGAGAAATCAGGAAGGCTTTTGTACCGCGTAATCAGAAGTATGTATTACTATCAGCCGACTATTCACAGATAGAGTTGAGGATTATTGCTGAAATGAGCGGAGATGCTGCCATGCAGGAAGCCTTCCGACAGGGATTGGATATACATACTGCTACGGCTGCCAGAATATATAATGTTGATGTGTCGGAGGTTACCCGTGACATGAGGCGCAATGCCAAGACCGTCAACTTCGGTATTATCTATGGTATTTCAGCATTCGGGCTATCTGAAAGGCTGAACATTCCACGTAAGGAAGCCGCTAATATCATTTCCCAGTATTTTGAAAGGTTCAAAGGCATCCGCCTATACATGAATGAAACGATCATCAAAGCCCGTAGCCAGGGTTATGTTGAAACAATCATGAAGAGGAGGAGATACCTGCGTGATATCAATTCAGCCAATTCAGTGGTACGAAGTTTCGCTGAAAGGAATGCTATCAATGCACCAATCCAGGGTTCATCAGCCGATATGATTAAGATTGCAATGGTGAATATTTACAGTGAATTTGAGCAACTTGGATTAAAGTCAAAAATGATCATGCAGGTACATGACGAATTGGTATTTGATGTGTTAAAAGAGGAACTGGATATTGTTAAACCCATTATTGAACGACTGATGAAAACAGCCATGCCGCTAAGTATACCGATTGAAGTTGAAATAAGTACCGGCAATAACTGGCTGGAGGCACATTAAAACTTGATACCCATTTGCGCTTGTGTAAAATTTAACGATGTAATAACTGGCTGGAGGCACATTAAAACACATCATGCAATTTGCCGGAAGAATTCATAAAATAAAATTAACTTCGCTTAACGAACACGGGTTTAATACATTTGTTAGTTGATAAACTTTTAAAGTCTCACACATATGCGCTATTTAAACGATAACCGGATCGTAATGGTTCTTGATGCAGGAGGAACCAATTTTGTTTTCTCAGCTGTGCAGGCTGAGCATGAAATCATTGATCCTATCATTATTCCTGCTACCGGAACAACTCTTGAAATAGTTCTGAAGAAAATAATCCAGGGATTCAATGAAGTGAAGACTAAATTAAAAATCAAACCGGTTGCTATAAGCTTCTGTTTCCCCGGTCCGGCTGAATATGAGTTAGGCATTATTGACGACCTGGAGAATTTACCCGTCTTTAGAGGCGGAGTAGCTCTCGGGCCTATGCTGGAAGAGATCTTTGAGATACCGGTATTTATTAATAATGATGGTGATTTATTTGCTTATGGCGAAGCTATTGCAGGGTTTTTACCTGAAATTAACCAGCGGATTGAAAGCAGTAAGAGCCCTAAGATTTTCCAGAACCTTCTAGGGGTGACCTTCGGAACCGGATATGGTGCCGGCATCGTTACCCGTGGCGAGTTATTTGTAGGCGACAATTCAGCGCAAGGTGAAATCAACCGTATGCGTAATAAGCTGCACACCAATTCAAGTGTGGAGGAAAATGTGAGTATCAGAGGTGTCAAACGGATTTACTGCCGGGAAGCTGAAATCCCTCTGGATACTGCTCCTGAGCCCCGCGATATTTTTGAAATAGGGATGGGAACACGTGAAGGAAATAAAGAAGCGGCTATAAAAGCTTTCCATCGTATGGCTGAAGTTGCCGGTGATTCTATTGCAGATGCCGTTACCCTGGTTGACGGTCTTGTGGTTATTGGTGGGGGACTGGCAGGCGCATACCCACTATTTCTACAACACCTGGTGGATGAAATGAATTCCAATTACCAAACATTGATTGGCACCGCCCTTGACCGATTGGAGATCAAAGTGTTCAATCTTGAAGATGAAAATGAATTTCAAAGGTTCTATGAAGGCGACACCAGAGAAATCAAGGTTCCTTTCAGCACCCGTCGAATTAAATATGATTCTCTGAAAAGAATAGGTGTAGGTATTAGCCGGTTGGGTACTTCAAAAGCCGTTTCGGTTGGTGCTTATTCTTTTGCTTTGAATAAACTGGATAAAAAATAATTGACCGACCAAACACCTTCTCATGAAAAGATTATTATCAGGTGGCTTCATAGTGCTTGTATCCATTACACTTTGGGGTTGCTCATCAAGTAATAAAATGGCGCAGGCTATTGCAAATCCTGATAAAGTAACTAAATTAAAGATCTCCAACAGGCATATTGACAGTATTCCGGCTGCAATTGGTACACTGAAAAACCTCAAGTCACTCTATCTATTTAAAAATGGACTAGAATCAATTCCTGAAGAGATAGGCCAACTTACCAACCTGGAAACACTTGTTATCAGTGATAACAATTTGGAATCAATCCCTTCGTCTATCGGGAACCTCACAAAGCTCAAACGGCTGTCACTGAAATATAACAGACTAAAGATCCTCCCGCCTGAAATAGGAAAGCTTACAAACCTGGTTGAACTACACCTTGAAAATAACCAACTTAAAGAAATTCCATCTGAAACAGGCAACCTTGTGAACCTGGAGTTCCTCTTTCTATACAATAATATGCTGTACGAACTTCCTGCCGAAATTGGGAATCTGACCCATTTGAAGTACTTAATCATTGGCAGAAACCAGTTGAACAGCCTTCCTTCTGAACTGGGCAATCTGACCGGTTTAATTGAGCTTAACATTGCTCACTCAGGCCCCCTGATCACCCTGCCGGGTACTATCCGGAATTGCAAGAGACTTGAATTTATTTATCTTGATTCTTCCATTATACTCCCGTATACCATTAACAGCATTAATGCAAGGCTGCAAGTAATCTTTATTCCTTAAAGCAGGACGGTAATTCAGGACTCCTTTACTGAACAGGTTGATAATTTTACAGACCCGCGAAATGTATTTTTTTATACGTTTACACCTTAATTCTTTATAAGACATAATGACAAATAACAGCATGAAAAGTCTGGTTATTGCAACATGGTTGTTCCTGTTTTTAGCACTCAGTCTGAATGCTCAGCAACCATGGCGTATAAATGAAATGCAGGTTAAAATAGTTACACGAAATGGAATCACTGAAGCACAACATGCATTAGATGTTATTAAAACAGGCAATCTGAAAAATCTGAGAATCAACTATGAAGAGGCAAATGGCTTCATCAGATGTTATGTCACCCCTGATGAATTAAGCTACCTGCAATTGAACAAACTGGAAATTGAGGTAGAGGTTAATGATCTGAATGCTCTCTCTGCTTCTTTTAAACCCAGGGGAATACCACCGGGTTATCATACTTTTGCCGAGCTGAATGCAATTGCCGACAGTCTGGCAACTAATTTCCCTCTGATATGTACTAAATATGTGCTGGGATATAGCAACGTCTTTCAACCCTTGGTTGCTTTAAAAATCAGCGACAATTCAAATGTTGATGAGAATGAACCTGAGATCATGTTTGACGGAGGAATCCATGGTGATGAAGTGGGGGGTCCGGAAAACATGATACGCTTTGCCAGAGAATTGTGTTTATCATACGGCACTGATGAGGGAATGACCTATGCAGTCAATAATGCAGAAATATGGATTATCTATTGCATCAATCCTTACGGGCGTGAAAACATGACCCGTTATAACAATAATGGTGTAGATATAAACCGTGATGGAGGATATATGTGGAATGGGGAAGGTAACAGTCCCGAAATATGTTCACAGGCTGAAACGCGTGTATTAAGGAATATGCTAAGAGATCACCAGATGGTGATGTATATGAGTTACCATAGTGGTACGGAGTTTATTAGTTATCCATGGAGTTACAGAGAAACATTGTCGCCCGATGAAGATATCCATCACTATCTGTCACAGCAATATTCATTGAATTCAGGCTATGTGTCCCTTCCATATGCTCCGGGATTCAACGGTATGTATGCCATTAACGGAAGTACTAAGGATTTCGGTTATGGCACCACAGGATCTATTGCCTGGTCTATTGAAATATCGGTCAGCAAGCAACCTCCCTCATCTCAGATAGGGGCTTACTACCTTAAAAACAGGGATGCCATGTTGTTAATGATTACACACTCTATTAACCAGGGCATTAATGGGTTAGTTACTGATTCACTGACAGGTGAACCTGTGTCAGCAAGCATTTTTATTCATAACTATTATCCACTCTATACGAATCCGTTAGTGGGTGATTATCATAAATTTCTTAACCCCGGCACTTATACCATGCGTGTGATTGCCAACGGTTACGAACCTAAAGAGGTAAACAATATAGTGATTGGTACCGGCAGTCAGACACAGGTAAACGTCATGCTAAGTAAAAAAGGTGGATACTTCGCTGAGAAAGTGGTAGCATGCCAAATTCTTAATAACAATCCGGCTGATGAAGGGAATACCTCCGCATTGATTGGCCCTCCTGATTCAACAGCTTATTCTATTGGTCGTAATGGTTTAATGATTTTCGATATGGGCGTTCCTGTTTTGAACAAAACCGGAAACGATATCAGGATTATAGAGAGCGACAACACTCCTGAAGGTTATCGTTTGTATGCGGGTAACACGACTGATGGCCCGTGGTATCTTCTTGGAACCGGAACAGCTACTTCTTCATTTGATCTTTCCAATTCACCCCTCAATAAAACCCGCTATTTCAAAATTACCGATGATGGGGACGGGTCTTCACAAATAGCTAATGCAGGTTTTGATTTAGATGCTGTTGAAAATCTTTATCCTGATACGCTTACCGTTGGTTGGGTTAAAGGTATGGTTTATGTCGATTCACTAACCGGCAGTTTTACTCTTCCCGGAGCAATGGTCAGTGTTGACTCCAGTAGCGTGACGAGTAATGAACTGGCTGAATATATCATTGCAGTATTCCCGGGTGAAGTTGAAATATGTGGTGAGCAAGGTGTGTATTGGGGATGTGATACTATTCGGGTGACTTTAGGCGATACTATAGTTCACGATTTGCATTTACTCTTACACGAGAATGTGCACATAATAGACCATGACCCGGACATAAAGGTTACTCCAAATCCGGCAGGGGATCATTTTGTCCTTAATGGTATTCAAGGAGACTATTGGATGCAGTTATATGATATCAGGGGATTATTGCTTGATGAACAAAATATTACAATTAACGGGCAGGGATACGCCTATAAAACGGGCAATTTAAAGTCCGGATTGTATTTTTTATATCTAAAAAGCCCTGCCAGAACCTGTTTACTGAAAATTATAGTCAATTAATGGGAAGCCCTACATCATTAGATTTCACTCTGCCAACCTTATAATTTATCGCTGAACTTGCAAATGAATAACTTAAACAATTACATTTGCATTTCAAAGCACCCGGGGAAGTCGTTCTAGGCTATATACATACACTCAAAAACCAAGCTAATTGATGAAAAGAATCTTTACGCTTCTATTTTTAATAACCACGTTTATCAGTGCCCACTCTGAAGTAATCCGCAAAACGTACCAGATTACGAACTTCAATGTTGCAACAGCAGGTGGTTATCAAACCGTGAAATTTGACAATATGCAGCTATTTGGCAAAGCCGGCGAGCCCGGTTTACCATATTACGCAGTACAGTTAATGCTGCCTCCCGGTCATGAGGCTGTGAGCATTTCATTTGAAGGCTCAGATAAAGTTTATTTAAAGGGCTATTATAAGCTGTGTCCTATGCAGCATTCACGTCCTCTTTCCGATACCAGGGAGCCATCATTTATAATTGACAAGGCTCTTTATGAATCAAACACGGTATTGCCAAAAACACCAACCGGTAATTTATCCACTCACTTCATGAACGGGTATGCATAT
>JBAXYX010000075.1:0-10399 GCA_041670625.1 Lentimicrobiaceae bacterium
CCTGTATCCGGGTCATGGCCAAAAAACAATGGTAGGGCTTGAAAGAATTCATAATCCATATATCAATCATGATCTTTAAGCCACTTCACTCCAAGCATGAAACTACTTTAACAAGAACTGCTGACTTCATAACAAATAGGAAGCAACTACATTAACAAAAGTATTTAACCAGGTCACCACAGTCAGGTAACTTAATCAACAGGAATTTTAAACCAAGTCACCACAGTCAGGTAACAAAATTTACAAGAATTTGAAGCCACTTCACAGGGAATAGGTAACTAAATTAATAAGAATTTGAAGCGGCTTCACCCCAAACATGTAACTACTTTAACAATAACTACTGGCTTCTTAGTAAAGAGTGGGCAACTACATTAACAAGAACCTTTAACATCTTCACGGCAGAAAGGCAACTACCTTAACAAGTGTTTTTGACCAATTCACCCGGCGTATGTAACTACATTAACAAGAACCTTTAACTCATTAACCCGGGAATTGAAACTACCTTAACCGGTGACTATCACCAAATCAGCGAGGGTTCGTAACCAGTATATTCACAAAATCAGCAATGGCTTTAACGTCCTGATTCAGCATACACTTGAAGTGAGACCTGGGACATTCACTAAATCCAATTTTACTGCATGGCCGGCAATCAAGGCCTTTAACTTCAGCAATCATACCGGGTATTCCACCAGGCAAGTACGGATACATCCCAAATTCAGGAATTGTATTACCCCAAATGGATACTATTGGTTTATGCATGGCTGCAGCAATATGCATCAGCCCTGTGTCGTTGGTAATAATTGCCGATGCCTGTTGCACCAGTGAAGCTGATTGCATCAGGTTATATTTTCCGCAAAGGTTAACAGCCTTATCTGAAAGTTCACATATCTGCTGCCCCCTCTCCCAATCTTCCTTCCCGCCAAGGAGTACAACCGGCATTTTAAGCAATCCGATCACTTTTGCCACCATATCGGCAGGCAGAATTTTAGTGTTATGCTTGCCCCCTATTACAAGACCGACATATCCGTTTGCCAAAGGGGCCCATTCATTATCAAGCATTACAACTGAACCTCCCGGTATAAAAAAATCAAGCCCTTTACCATCATTCTTAATACCCAGGTGAGCCACAGTTTCTAAATACCGATCAACAATATGCACATTGGGCAATCTATTAATCTTAAACCTTACGAGCAACCACTTTTGAATATTCAGCTTATTAAAGGAGTGGTATGGACGTAACAGGGATAAAAGTACCAGGTGAGAACGAAGGTTGTTATGCAAATCAATAACATGAGTGAACTTCTCTTTTTTAAGAGCGGGCAATACTTCCGACAGGTTCTTTTTAAAGCTCCATACCTTTTGAATATATGGATTATTAAACGGAATAGAAGCAAACCTTTCTTTAGTGAGGTAATGAATTTCAACATCCGGCAATTGGTCATGCAAACAACGTATTACCGGCGAAGTAAGCACTATATCACCAATTGAACTGAACCGTATAATCAGTAGTTTGTGATTCATAAACTCAATTAAACCTCCTGATAAAATTCTAAATAATCGCTTAATGACTTCTAAATGAACTATATATAATCTAAAAACACCTTTTTAATAACCTCTGTAAAACTTCTTAATGACTCCTGAATGACTTCTTAACAAACTCTGCCTATATCCAAGATTAACTCTACCTATATTCGACAAAAATACATCATTATGAGTTCCTGACAATAAACCTGTCTAATTAGTATCTTTGCACCATGCAATATATCGATACACATACGCATGTTTACCTGGATGAATTTGCCAATGACAGGCAAGAGGTTATCAGCCATGCAATTGCCGCAGGCGTGACCCGTATGATGCTACCGAACATTGACAGTACCAGCATCAACAGCATGTTGGCACTCGCTGATCAATATCCTGATAACTGCTTGCCTATGATAGGGTTGCATCCCACTTCGGTTAATTCAAATTATATGGATGAACTGAGTACGATTGAGAAGTGGATTACCGAGAGGAAATTCTATGGTATTGGAGAATGTGGTATGGATTTATATTGGGATCACACTTATGCCAAAGAACAGGAACTTGTTTTTCGTCATCAAATTGACCTTGCCCGTACGTATGATCTGCCTTTGATAGTGCACATCCGTAAAGCCTCCAATGAGGTGATCAGAATATTAAAAGATGTAAACAAGAGTGACCTGCGGGGTATATTCCATTGCTTTTCAGGTTCTGTTGAGCAGGCTAAAGAAGCTATTCATTATGGTTTCAGCCTGGGTTTAGGCGGAGTGATTACCTTTAAGAATAATATTATGCAGGAAACCATTAAGAGTATTGATCTCAAGCACCTGGTGCTTGAAACTGATGCACCGTTCCTGGCTCCGGTTCCACACAGAGGAAAAAGAAATGAGCCCTTATATATTCCCCTTATTGCCCAAATGATTGCCGATATTAAAGATGTCCCGATTGAAGAAGTGGCCGAGGCAACAACCAATAATGCAAAAAGAATTTTTTCACTTGATTGATTGTTAAACAATTACCCTATTATTATACATTACAAATTTCAGTACAAAGCATGAAACAAAGCACTTATACGCCTAACATTTTTATCATTTACACAGGTGGTACCATTGGTATGATAAAGGATCCCGTGACCGGTGCTCTCACTCCTTTTGATTTTGATACATTATACAAGCAAATACCGGTACTTGAAAGCGTCAACTGCAGCATTGACCATTACAGTTTTGATCCCCTGATTGATTCATCCAACATGAAACCGGCCTTTTGGATTAAACTTGCTGAAGTGATTGAAGCAAACTATGAACAGTATGATGGCTTTGTGGTGCTGCATGGAACAGATACAATGGCATATTCAGCTTCCATGCTGAGTTTCATGCTTGAAAATCTCAATAAACCGGTAGTATTTACAGGCTCACAATTACCTATGGGCATGTTAAGGACCGATGGACGTGAAAACTTCATTAACGCTATTGAAATAGCATCCGCTCGCGATGAAGATACCCCGATAGTACCTGAAGTTTGCATCTGCTTCAAAAACAACATCATGAGGGGCAACCGCACCAATAAATTCAATGCTGAAAACTTCAATGCTTTCCTGAGTGGCAATTACCCCCTGCTGGCAGAAGTAGGGGTGCATATCAAATACAACCAACAAAATATTTTAAAACCCAACTTCCGTAAGCTTAAAGTCCATAAAAAACTTGATACAAGCGTTGCTATTCTGAAACTTTTCCCCGGCATCAGTGAAAATGTAGTTCAAAGTATTCTGAATATCGGAGGCTTGAAAGCAGTTATACTTGAAACCTTTGGAGCCGGTAATGCACCCACTGAACCATGGTTCATTAATGCCCTCAAGAAAGCCATTTCAAATGGTATTGTAATTTTTAATGTTACACAGTGCAAGGGTGGCTCGGTTGAAATGGGCAAATATGAAACCAGCATATACCTTGAAAGTATTGGTGTGGTTGGAGGTTTTGATATCACCACCGAATCAGCCATTGCTAAATTAATGTACCTTCTGGGTGAAGGGTTTTCAGGCGATGACCTTGAAAGCTTGCTTCAAACACCTTTGCGCGGGGAACTAACGGTTGAGTGAAAAGACCGGGCTTTACCGCCCACCCGCCTGATTGGTATTCACACATCATTTTGCGAACCATAACATCGTGCTTTCCTATCCGCTTTTTAAACCTGAGTTCAGTGAAGCGTTAGTAGCAAAGAATGAAATTTGTGCCTCTGTCACTAAACATTTTAGTAAAATTGATGTCTTAAATGTGGTCAATGTCCTCATATAGGTTGGTGCCTGTATGTGGATGATTATCATAAAACCTGATGACTTTTCAATTTTCGTAAAATAAAAGATATGAGAAAGCTCAAACTTCAGATGCAAATGTCAGTTGACGGCTACCTTGCAGGGCCAAACTATGAAATGGATTGGATGATTTGGGACTGGGATGAAGAGCTCAAGAGCTATGTTAATGAAATTACGAAACCTGTTGATACCATTATATTAGGTAAAAACCTTGCTGAAGGGTTTATTGATAAATGGAAAGAAAGAGCTGATGCCCCCGATGCTGACTCGTTCACCCATAAAATGAACAACACCCTAAAAGTTGTTTTTTCAAAATCACTCGAACAAAACAAATGGGAAAACACCCGTATTGAGCGTGGTGAGCTTAAACAAGCTATACTGAAATTAAAGCACCAACCCGGAAATGATATTATCGTATATGGGGGCACCTCCTTTGTTTCCTCATTAGTTGCCGAACATTTGATTGATGAATTCTACCTTTTCATGAACCCGGTGATCCTGGGCGATGGGAAATCCATCTTCCGTGGGAAAAACAAAAGAATAAACCTGGCTCTTATTAAGGCAACCCAGTTTGAGTGTGGGATTATCGGGATGCATTACACATTATAATATGTTCGTTACCGGGAACATTTCACCATACATTCAGGTATAATTGCCCCGGCAATAAACACTCCTTTAATAATGACTCCGAGACAGAATAAGACTTCATTGACCAGCCATACCCTGATGATGAACCATCCATTAAGAATGACTCCTGGTCAGAGTGAAAATATATTGACCAGCCTTGCCCCGGCAATAAACCATCCTTTACTAATAACTCCAGACCAGAATGAGACTATATTGTCCAGCCTTGTCCCAACAATAAACCATCCAGTAAAAATTACCCTTTGGAATTTTTTACAGATCTTAGTCAGATTCTTGAAGCATTTCCCTGAGATTCCTTTATAGTTAATTCGGGGTTGATTCGGGATTGATTCGGCTTTACTCGAACCAATCCCGTATCAACCCCCTACCAAAGTGCTTCCAATCCCAACTAAACCCATCAGTTAACCGGATGCTAAAAGCCTGCTAAGGATCGGCTCATGAGTTCTTTCAATTGACTCAATAATTTATTGGACACCCGCTATGGCAAACATGCCGGTTTAGCAACTAACCCTGATAACCTGATCCAATTTCCAATATCCACACTCTTATAATTAGCATTTCCATAATTCCTATTCTCATAATATTACTATATTTGTTTAAAGGAAAGGCCGACATACTAATAGTACATTTCATGAAACACCTTCTACTCATTATTTTTTTGCACTCATTACCGGTATTTTTGAACGCACAGGATACCATTCAGGAATCTTCATCAATGAAATCAGAGCTCTTTTTGGGTCTTGGTTTGGGGCTTGATTATGGAGGCACCCTGGGCGTAAATTTGACGTATTTTCCTCATGAACGAGTCGGGATATTTGCAGGTGTCGGTAATGCTGTGTCAGCCGTTGGATATACTATCGGATCCACCTATAGATTACTTCCTAAAAAGACTGAATCAAAATTCATCCCGTATATAGAGGGGATGTACGGTTTTAATGCAGCAGTCATCATCCACTATAAGAACAAAAAGAACAGACAGTTCTATGGACCTACTATAGGAATAGGATTAGAGTATCATCACCATCCTGAAAACCTGAATTATTGGGCATTTGACATACTATTACCAATCAGAAGCCCGGAAGTAAAGGAGTACCTCGATGATTTAAAAAATAACCAGGGGATCATCTTCAACCATAACTTATCGCCGGTGCTTATATCCTTTGGATACAGACATTCTTTTAATAAAAGCAGGAAAGATCATCAAGCTGTACATGAAATTTAAAGAAAAAAGAGCAATTACCCTTATTCTGGTCAATAATCAAGCCCAAATGATGGAATAATGTCGCTAAATATCCTGAGGCAAAGCATATCATAAAATTAAATTTACACCTAAACAGAAGGGTTGAGTCTCACAACTATCAAAGGATTTGGGATAATAAAAAGGTACAGAAAAGGGGTATAGAATAATTAAAAAAAAAGTCTCTTGACAGGTTGTTCATTTTTTTTGTATTTTAGCGCACTGAAAATGGGTTAAGGAGTGTAACTTTGAACCTATTACGGAGAGATGGCCGAGTGGTCGAAGGCGCACGCCTGGAAAGTGTGTATACGCCAAAAGCGTATCATGGGTTCGAATCCCATTCTCTCCGCAGAGGAAGAAATTGAAACAAAACGCAATAAATCAGAATAAAACAAGTTCATTTTTTAAAAATCAAAAACAATAACAATTAACTATGAAAAAATTAGTTGCATTATTGACAGTGGCAGGAATGCTCACTTTTGGAGTAGCCAACGTAATTATGGCTCAGGATCAAACTCCTGCTCAAACTGAACAAGTAGCTACAGATACAACTGTACAAGCTGACGCAGCCCAAGCAGCTCCCCAGGAAACTTTAGCTGAAGAAGCAGCACCCCAATCCTTTCACCAGGTATTGAAAGTGAAATTCATTGAAGGTGGTCCTATGTGGATGTTCCCCATTCTTCTCTGTTTAATAGTAGGTTTGGCATTAGTAATTGAAAGGGTAATTTATCTTAATCTTTCAACTACCAATACAACAAAACTTTTAAATAAGATTGAAACAGCATTGGATACTGAAGGAGTTGTTGCAGCAAAAGAAGTTTGCAAAAACACCCGCGGTCCTGTAGCCAGTATCTTCTTCCAGGGTCTTGACCGTTACAATGAAGGTATGGATATGGTAGAAAAATCCATTGAATCTTATGGTGGAGTACTGATGGGAAAACTTGAAGCCAATCTTTCATGGATTGCACTGTTTATCGCCCTTGGACCTATGCTTGGATTCCTTGGTACTGTTGTAGGTATGGTTGCCGCATTTGACGCTATTGAAGCAGCCGGTGACATTTCTCCGACCGTTGTAGCAGGTGGTATGAAAGTAGCTCTTATCACAACCGTATTCGGTTTGATCACTGCTATTATCCTTCAGATATTTTATAACTATCTTCTTTCTAAAATTGAAAGTATTGTAAACTCAATGGAAGATGCAACTATCTCTTTCATGGATATTCTCGTTAAAAACACTAACACTAAAAAGTAAATAAACATGGACAGCGCAATAGACATAGGTATGTACATTTTCTATATTCTACTCGTTGTAGGTATTGTTGGGGTATTATTCTTCGCAATCAGCCAGACGTTTAGTGATCTGAAAGGTACTAAAGGAGCATTAATAGGAGTAGCCGCTCTTCTCGTCGTGTTTTTTCTATCATATACAATATCACCAGCGAGTACGGGTGCATTTTATGATAAGATGGGAATTTCTCCTAACCTTTCCAAGGTTATTGGCGGCGGGCTAGTGGCAACATACGTTATTTTTGCGGGTGCAATAATCAGCATTCTGTATTCCTCAATTATTGGTTGGTTTAAGTAACTTTCAATAGAAAGGTTCATTTATGAAAAAAAAGACGCCTCAAATAAATGCCGGTTCGATGGCGGATATTTCCTTCCTGATGCTGATCTTTTTCCTGGTAACTAGTACCATGGATACAGATACAGGTATCGCTAGAAAATTGCCTCCGCCACCCGATCCGACTGTAAAAGCTCCTGATGTAAATAAGCGGAATGTATTTAATGTGTTGATCAACAAGAATGATCGGCTCATGGTAGATGGCCGTGCCAGTGATATTACTTCACTGCGAGCTGATACTAAGGTTTTCCTTAGTAATCCGTCCGACGACCCTAACCTTCCTGAAAAAAGGATTCAAGACATTCCCGGTTTAGGCTCGTACCCTATTTCAAAAGGGATTATTTCCCTCAAGAATGACCGTGGTACTTCTTATGATATGTACATTCAGGTACAGAATGAACTAACTGCTGCTGTTAATGAACTCAGGGATGAGCTTTCACGTCAGAAATTCGGAAAGAGATTTACGGAACTAACTGACAATACTAGCATTGAAGCTATACAAAAAGCTATCCCGGTTTCAATATCAGAAGCTGAACCAGAAAATATAGGAGGAAATTAACATGTCGCGTTTTAGAAAAAAAGAAGCTAAAGAATTACCGGCAATTAGTACCGGTTCAATGCCTGACGTTATTTTCATGATCCTGTTTTTCTTTATGGTTTCTTCTTCCATGCGTGAGGTTGAGGTTAAGGTGCGAATCTTACCCCCTCAGGCTACTGAAATACAGAAATTAGAGAAAAAATCACTGGTTAGCTATATCTATATCGGTCCTCCTAAACAAGCAGCGATGTATGGTACAGAATCACGTATACAACTAAATGATGCTTTTCGTACTACAAAAGACATCGCTGAATTCATACTTACTGAAAGAGAAGACCGTGATGAAGCCGACAGGCAATTTTTAACAACCTCTCTTAAAGTTGATAAAGAAGTAAGAATGGGTGTCGTTACCGATGTAAAGCAAGAACTACGTCAAGTAGGTGCATTCAAGATCAACTATTCAACAAGAAAGAAATTGGTCGAGAAAAAATAATTTCATAGTTAATTCTATTATAAAGGCTGCTCCAGTAGAGCAGCCTTTTTTTGTTGTTAAGCCTTATTATAACCTTAGTGGAACCTTAGCGTAACCTAACTGAGGATTGCTTCATCTCCCTTGGCTGGAATTACTATATTGCGAAACCCTGATTCTTCCAATTGCTTTTTATAAAATTCTTCCGGGCCGATTTCGCCATGCACCAGGAACACTTTCTTTAATTGATCTTTATCCTGACACTGAAGGTAGTTCTTCATTTCATTGTAATCACCGTGTCCACTAAAGGCTTCAATTTTTTCAATATCAGCTTTCACCTGGTACTTTTCACCAAATATGGATACTTCCTTATCGCCCCGCACAATGCGTGCTCCCAAAGTTGTAGGTGCACAATAGCCGACTACCAGTATCGTATTGCGCGGATTGCTGATGTTGTTTGCCAAATGATGCTTAATACGGCCGGCTTCCATCATGCCTGATGATGAAATGATAACACAGGGTTCCTTCATGGAATTCAGGGCCTTTGAATCATCCGCTTTCCTGATGTAATGCAAACTCTTAAAACCAAATGGATCAGGATCATTCTCCATCACATCCAGTACCGTTTTGTTGAAACATTCAGGGTGTACCCTGAAAATATCAGTGGCATCAATTGCTAACGGGCTATCAAGATATATTTGAATCTTGGGCAATTTGCCTTCATTATAAAAATTATTAAGCGCCTGTACCAGTTCCTGTGCTCTGCCAATAGCAAATGACGGTATAATGAGCTTACCACCTTTTGTGATGCATGTTTCCCTGACCACCCTTAGCAATTCAGATTCAGCATGTTGCATAGCCGGGTGAAGCCTGTCGCCATAAGTAGATTCTGTTATGAGGTAATCACACTGTGGGAATGGATCAGGAGCATGCAAAATACGGTTTTCAGGCCTGCCTATATCACCTGTATAGCCTATCCGGGTAACTTTCCCATTCTCAGTAATCTCCAGGCTTACCACACTACTGCCAAGCATATGCCCGTTATTGGTAAACTTAACCCGGATATTAGGGTCAATGTTGAACTTCCGGTTGTATGGTACGCCAATGAACAGCTCCATACATTGCTCAGCATCCTGACGGGTATAGAGGGGTCCAACCTGTGGTAATCCCTGTCTGGCACGTCGCCTGTTAAACTTTTCAGTATCACTTTCCTGTATAAAACCACTATCAGGTAACATGATGGCACACAGATCACGCGTGGCACTGGTACAAACCACTGAACCTCTGAAACCCTGTTTGTATAAATAAGGTATAACCCCTGAATGATCAATATGTGCATGACCCAGAATGATATGATCAATTTCATTGGGATCAAATCCTAAATCACGGTTCATACCATCTGTTTCCAGTCCTTTACCCTGGTACATTCCACAATCTAAAAGTATCTTTTTACCTTTAGTAGAAATTAAAAACTTGCTGCCAGTTACTTCCCTGACTGCGCCTAAAAACTTAATTTTCATGTTTTTATGCTTTTATCAATTTACTTTCAATAACGGCCTTGATTTCATGATATTCGTAATCATCACCAAGGTATTCTTTTAAAATCTTTAATGAAGCTATTCCATTTATTTCAACAGCCTGATTGATTAGTACCACTTTATCTTCATTCACAATTTCATTGAGCGCAATCTCTCCTGATGGTATAAAACTAATCAGATGACTGTATATTGTTTGCATGGCTAATTCTCTTTCTTTTGCTATCTCACTTACAGTTTTCCCATTTCTATACATATCAAGTGAAATCCTGCCTGTAGTGTGAGGTATACCCATGGCGGGCAATTTATGTGTACCGGGTTTTTTACGCTTTCGCCCATGACCATAACCCAGATCCTTCAGGTACATTCGGGTAGTCATGTTGTTCAATTGGCAGTACTCTTTAATCATAGCCAGGAAATTATCACCATAACGATTGATTTTATATTCGCCAAAACCGGCAATTTCAGACAGATCTTTTGTTGTCTCCGGCAAATACATCACTAACTCCGTCAAGCTTAAATCAG
>JBAXYX010000076.1:0-10381 GCA_041670625.1 Lentimicrobiaceae bacterium
TCAGTTCCTCCACTTTTACCGGTATATAATCAGTTTTTGAGTTGCCACTGTCTTGCCTTGTTTTAAAAGCTGAACAATATAAAACCCGCCAGGAATTCCTGCAATACTGAGTTCATGACTGAGTGTTTGCTTAGCGATGACTCTGCCGTCGGAAGAACTGATACGCAGTAAATATTGATTTTGTTCAGATGAAGCAATAGCTGATTTGATTCCAACCTTATCACCGGAGGCAGGATTCGGGTATAATGAAAATAATTTAATATTGGGTTTTTCACCCATCGACAGCACTTTTTCTTTCCCGATAACCGGTCTCAACATAATAGCTCCTTTATTGATACTGGAATTCCACCCCTGGAATGTTTTCCAAAAGGTATGGGTAGAGGCATCAGTGTTCATATCATAACCCAGGTTCAGGTGATCGTCAGTTGTTTGTTCCCAACCGATATAAAAGATATTATTTGAAAAAGTTCCCGGTTCAATCATGAGTGCGCTATCCAGCTTATAATAGAAGAATTTATTCAGACTGTCTTCAAAAGCAGGTTCGTAGCCAACTTTAGAGTAAATAACATCACCTGGTTCACCAAAGTAGTCGTTCCAAATTTTCAGCGTAAACTTATGGACATTACCCTGAGTCAATGTTCGGTTGAAATAAATGTAAGCGCCAAAGAGTGAATCTGATTTGTTGAGCTGGAACTTATAAGCTGCCTGTGCTCCGGCAGGAGTGACTCCATATCCTGCTTCAGCTGTACCATCATCATAAGCAAGGTAATTGCTGAAAATTTGGTGATACCTGATGGTATCATTCTGTTTCCTGCTTAAATTGACTTCCGGGGAAAGGATGTGGGTAGTGGTGAAGGTAATTTGCTCTTGATTGCCTATCTGGTAGATAAAATTTACCGGTGGATGTGCGACGGGTGAATGGGTGACATAGCCATTAGTTGCATAAGGGGGTACCGTGAAATTACCTCCTGAATATGTATGGAATACGATATGTTGAGCATTCTCTACTTCATAACGATAGCTGGCATTGTATGCATTGTCATCCAGATTGGTGATCTTAATATTAACGGAATCAGCCATTTCATTTACAAAATTCTGTCGGAACTGATCATAAGGCATGGAAGTAAAATTACGGAGCATATTGGGAGCCCTGGAAGCAAACGCCACATCAGGATATGCTGTGTCGTGGATAGATCTTCCGGTGTTGAAGTACACATAATCAATATTCCACTGGTCGCCATTACTTTGCCAGTCAGGTAAAATGGACGAAGCAAGACTTGCATAATTGGTAAACCTGAATTTGAAATCAGGTTTGTAAAAACGTGCACTGTCGGTAACCGGTATCATCACGTGCCTGAACCAGGTGCTGTCGCTGTTATAAAAAGACGACAGACTTTCACCTTTTGAGCTCCATACCCTGACCCAGCTTTCATTGATGATCGTATCAGCCGGAGTAATCACGATGACAGACCCGGTTATGACTGTATCAGCGGGGATAATAAAAACAATATCTTCATCAGGTGCAAGGAAATCAAGAATCAATGAGTCGCCGGGTGCCGGAGCATTTCCATATCCCTGGGGTTGGTAAAAGAAACTAAAATACAATGAATCAGCACGTGTGATCTTTCGAGCCGAAGGGGTGAATATGGAATCCAATCGAATTTCAACAGATGTTAATGAATCAGCTTTAAAAGCATATGGACTGGCATGACTAAATAAATTGCCCAAATTATCAATAGCATCAAAAGTGGCCACTCCTACAGTAGGAGCGTTATATGCGTAACTATCATTTATGTACACATAATTATCAGCCCAGCGGTTTTGGTCAGGGAATATGCTCTCAGGATTACTGAAGTCATCGAAGAAAGGTAAAATCATAGACTGCCGAACCTTCCTGCTCTTCTGATATTTATGGGCAGCAGCTTTTACTTTCGGGTTAACCACTAAACCTGTAATCCTTTCCTGAGCTGATACTTCCATGCAGAAAAAGAATAAAAGAAAGGTAAAAATCCAGGGTTTCAACTTGAATATTTTCATAGCGGTTATGGCTAAATAATGACAGATTTAGTTTTACTCATCCTCTTCCTGATTTGACTCTTTGGCACTTAACGACTCAAGGTATTCATCAAAATCAAACTTATCCGGATCGCGATAAACCAGATTAACAGGCTGCCCTGCATTGAGGAATTCATCCTGGTTATAAGCAGGTGATTGAGAATATACTTTTGCAGTTTCAGGATCAGCACCTCCTTCGAATGTTTCATCGCCAACCATTAAATAATATTTTTTAAGGAGAGCCAGTGCTTCCTCCCTGGTTTTGCCGATAAGGAAAGGCGCCTGGTATTTTCCATTACCGGTTTCTTCACCCACTTTCAAATCAATCACGGAGCCTTTCAATAATTCATCACCCGGTTCAATAGCCCGACCTTTGTAGGATTGTGCCAGTACTGCATTGGTGGCTATATCAGGTACGTAATTAATTTCACCCAGCCTTAATCCATAGGTTTCAATGGTAGCCTTTGCCTGACGTAAAGTCAAATCAACCAGGTTAGGCATCTTGATCTGCTCAGGCAAAACAGCTACTGTGGTCAGGTATATTTTCCTGGATTTCTTTACATGGGCACCAGCAACCGGTTCCTGAATCAATACGGTTCCTTTGGGTTGCCGGGAATCAAAGACAGAATCAATAATCAGTACTTCAAAATTATTGATCGTTTCAAGTTGCTCTATTTGCTCCGGTAACAACCCTACCAGGGAAGGAACTACATAGGATTCACCATGATGGGTGTACCCCTTTAGCATGGTCAGGATAATGGTAATTATGGCAGCCGAAAGTACTACTGACAAAATAAAATGTCGCAGAAACAACTTGGTCTTGATAAATTCAATGAAATTCATGCTCTAAAAGTTGCAAGATTTTGTTTACCAGGTATAAATAACTAATAAACTCTAAAAAGGTAACAAATATTGTTGCCCATGCAAATATACATATTTTTGAAAGGGGTATAATAACCACATCAAGTTCCTTTATTTTCTGTTAATTTTGCGATCGAAAAACAAACAAGTAAAGATGAAGAAGAATATAGCATTATTGACTGGTGGATATTCAAAAGAATACGAGATATCTGTAAGCAGCGGAATGGTTGTTGCAGCTAATCTTGATCATCATTTATTCAATGTATACCAGATTAACATAGCAAAGGAAAGGTGGTTGTACTTAGAGGGGGATGATGTGGTTGAAGTGGATAAAAATGACTTCAGTATAAAGCTGGGCAAGGATAAAATCCGTTTTGATGCTGCATTTATAGGTATACATGGAACACCCGGTGAAGATGGGAAATTGCAGGGTTACCTTGATATGATGGGGGTACCTTATAATACCTGTGGACGAACAACTTCAGCATTGACTTTTAATAAGTATTTTTCAAATGAATTAATAGGGAGTTGGGGTTATCATGTAGCCCGTACCCTTTATTTAAATAGCCGTGATAAGCTTAACCTTCGAAGTATTATAGACTTCAGCGGATTACCTTGTTTTGTGAAACCAAATTGTAATGGATCAAGCGTAGGTATATCAAAAGTTCATACTTTTGAAGAGCTTCAACCTGCACTTAATCTTGCCTTTGCAGTGGATGATGAGGTATTGGTTCAGCAGTTTATTCCGGGAATTGAAATAACCTGTGGCGTTTATGAGAAGGATCAGCAACCTGTTGCATTTCCTTTAACTGAAATTGTCAGTACTAAAGAATTCTTTGATTACCAGGCAAAGTACACCAAGGGGCTTTCGGATGAAATTACTCCGGCACGAATTAATGAGGATCTTACTAAAGAATGCCGTGAAATGTCATTAAAGTTATATCGTTTGCTTAATTGCAGGGGAATTGTGAGGTTTGACTATATCCTTACTCCACCGGATGCAAACAATAAACGATATTTCTATTTCCTGGAAGTAAATACGATTCCGGGACTTTCAGAGGCAAGTATTGTCCCTAAGCAAGCTGCAAGTATCGGCTTATCACTGAAAGAATTGTTTACTGACGTAATGAACGAAACGCTGAGATACTATACCATTAAGGGGTAAATATAATTTTATAGTGTTCAACGTTGTCTCCTGATTTTATTTGAACGATGTATAATCCGGAGGGTCGGTTCATAAATGACCAATCATAAGTGGTAATACTTTCAGGAATTTGAAAGTTAGTTATTACCCTCCCCATGGAATCAGTAATGGTTACATCATGATGACTGTTACCCTGACCAATTAGTATATGTACGATATTACGGGTAGGGTTTGGGTAAACTACCGGAACAACTCTGATATAATCTTCTAATGTCGTAGTGTCCTTTCCGTACTCATTACCCACAACCAACCTGACCGAATAAGTTCCCAGTTTGTTATAACTGATTAATCCGGGATTACTTATATGGGCAGTAGCAGGATAGCCACCTTCAAACTCCCATTCCCATGAGTTCGGACTATTAATGCTCAAATCATAAAATTCAACAGATGATCCAACCGGAATAACCGTTTGATCTGAAGCAAACTGTGCAATAGCCGTTTTGGTGTTGTAAGAACCACTCAGCATTTTAAGTCCGCTATTGATTGGATCAAGCCAGGGTTTTAACTGTACGGAATCATCCGCACCGTTCATATCCCAGGAAAAATAGAATCGACCATAGTAATCAGGTGATGACTGGTGCGTACAATCAGATTGGCCTCCTGTAAGCTGGCCAATCACTAAACCTGAATTATTGAACAGTGGGGAACCTGATGAACCTCCTTCAGTAACACCGTAACCGTTTTCAGTGCGGCTCCATGAAACTTTAAAGTGGGTTTCAGGAACATCACCCCACTGTGAATAAAGCAAAGGAGAGGTGTAAGTGCTAATTTTCTTTACATCTCCATCAGGATGATGAATGCTGACCCCTGAATTGCTCGTCTCATTCTGAGCATTCCAGCCTAAGAAGAAAGGTTGATAATCATTCGGAATGGCTTCAAGTAAATGAATCAGATAAAAGTCGCTTCCATTATTTCCATTAGGGGAACTGCTGGCAAGTTTTTCAGCTCCTGACATACTCCTGGTACCATAAGGAGTATTGTCAGTGCATGTTTTGGAGACATGTTTAAAGTAAATGATCCATTGTTGAAGATCAGAAGGAATGGCATATCGTCCGTTTGAGCAGGCACAATGATCGGCTGTGAGCAAGAGTGAGGCAAAATTAAGTGCAGTGTTATTCAACAATGAACCAGTGCACCAATAGGCAGCGTTCCCATTACGTATCATGATGCGTACCACTCCGTTTGCCTGGTTTTGCCAGTTTTCACCTTCTGAGCAATTAATATTGACCTCACAAGTATCAGCCTCTGCAGGATTCAAAAGGGGGCTAAATGTCATGGGGGTATACACTACCAGAATGTCAGAAATGACTATCTGGCTCTTTTCAATATTGGCTTCGTTTTCAACAAGCTCCACAATAATGGATTCCCCTTTGACTACTTCAGTGGCAAAAAGCCTGCTTTTTTTGTTGTTGAGAGAAGTAAAAGCTCCAATAATATGCGTTTTATCAGCGGAATAGACATATAATAGATCACCCGGTGCAAGATGGAATTTTGAAAAATATAATCCAAGACCAACCGCTTGGTCTACTTTAAGGTTTAACCTCCATAATTTTGTATTTGAATTCAGGTAGGCCCATGTACCGGAATTATCAGGTGATAGATCTGATGTAACCGTAACTCCCATTCGCTCGGGGGCACCCAATGAACTTAAAGAATCATCTTCACGATGCAACGCATCATAGTCAGGGGCTTTAAAAGTTCTATACTCAACAGCCTGCCTGGAAATTTCAGGACTAAAACCCGGAGGTGTGCCACCCATACTCACCTGCGAAAAGGTCTCAGTATTGAATAAGCATACCATACTGACTACCCACAAACTGAACAAAAATTTTAACATAGATACCGGTAATTAAACCGAACGAAATTAATAAAATTACCATCACGGTAACAGAGAAAAGTGCAAGATTAAGAAAGCGGTTTAGGGCGTTGATCGCATCATGGCATTTCGCATTTCAAGAATGATTATCTTTGTAACTGTAAAAATGAGTTATGTTCGAGAATCTCAATCAGCCTTATATTATCAATAATAACTTTAAGCACAGTATAAAAACCATCTTCCTGGTAAGTATGGTGTTTATGCTTTTAATGCTTTACTTTCAGCCATTTGGGATCAATTTCTTTAAGTCACCTCATGATGGTTATTTCGTTTTGGGGGCCGGTATTCTGACTTCAATAGTATTTTTTATCAGTACTTTGGTATTACCGGGTATATTTCCGAAGACTTTTGATCCTCAGGAATGGACCATTAAAAAAGAAATTATTCAGAATATTTGTGTATTTGTTGTCTTGTCTGTTTCTTTTGGTTTGTTAGCGTGGGTGTTTGCCCTTAGGTTTATTGACAATTCGTTACCATTATTCAGAACCGGAGCTTTAGCTCTATTACCTATAGTGCTCTTTAACTTTGTTAATTATAACAGTGCGCTAAAAATGAAGGTAGTGAAAGTGTTTGATTCAGGAAAGCAATGGTTAGCTGAGGAACGAAAAATACATCAACCGGTTATTAAGTTTATTTCAGAGAATGGTAGGGAAACACTGACTGTTGAAACTGACAAACTCATTATGCTTCGCTCAAGTGGTAACTATGTAGAAGTGTTTTACCAGGAAGGTCAGATAACACGCAAATCACTAATCAGGCAAACTCTGACTAATTTGGAAAACCTTGTAATAGAACACCCTCAATTTCAACGATCACACCGGTGTTGTATAATCAACACTCATTTTATGAACAGGATAATAAATGCCTCAGGGAATTATACGATTCAAATGAATGGACTAGACTTTGAAGTGCCTGTTTCAAGAAGTAAAATTACCGAATTGAAGAACCTTGTATCCAACAGAAATCAGTAATTGATCAGGCTGCCAAGTTGCAATTCGTCACTCAGATTAATGTAATTCGTCCCAAAAGTGTGTATTTGCGCACAAATTGGGTATTACAAACCAAATTTTCACCAGTTTGGAAACTTGTAGCTATCCTTGCATCAAATTTCAAGAAGGATGAAAAAGTTAAAGATTGGCAGCTTCACATGTACACTGCCCATTATACAGGGTGGAATGGGTGTTGGAATTTCATTATCCGGCCTTGCATCAGCAGTAGCTAACCAAGGGGGAATAGGAGTAATTTCAGCAGCAGGTTTAGGTGTACTCTATAAAAACGGAGGAGGTTACCTTCAAAACAGTATAGATGGCTTGCGATCAGAGATCCGTAAAGCAAGGGAATTATCAAATGGGGTGATAGGTGTTAACATTATGGTTGCTTTATCAAATTATGCTGATATGGTTAACACTTCCATAGAGGAGAATATTGACATCATATTTTCAGGTGCCGGATTACCATTAGACCTGCCTAAATACCTGAAGCCCGGCAGTAAAACATTGCTGGTACCTATTGTATCTTCTGCCCGGGCTGCTGCATTATTGTGCAATAAGTGGTATTCCACTTATAATTATTTACCTGATGCCCTGGTTGTAGAAGGTCCTAAGGCTGGAGGACATCTGGGATTTAAATTGCAACAAATTTCAGACGAGTCCTTTTCATTAGAGCAAATAGTCCCTGAGGTGGTTGCCGTAGCCACAGAAATCGGTTTGCAACACCATTGTAACATTCCTGTAATTGCAGGTGGAGGAATATTTACCGGTGAAGATATTTACAAATTTTTAAAGTTGGGAGCATCCGGTGTCCAAATGGGTACCCGGTTTGTAGCAACTGAAGAGTGTGATGCCTCTGATGAGTTTAAACAAGCTTATATAGATGCCAAAAAAGAAGATATTCGGATCATCCAGAGCCCTGTAGGAATGCCGGGGAGAGCAATAAATTCACCTTTTTTAGAAGCCGTAGAAGCAGGGGAGAGGAAACCTAAAATATGTCCGGTAAACTGCATCAAAACGTGCCAGGTTGACAGGGTGCCTTATTGTATCGTTGACGCTTTGACCTCAGCTTTAAGGGGTAATTTCAATAAAGGGTATGCTTTTTCAGGGAGCAATGTATGGAGGATTAATGAAATTACTACAGTGAAACAGTTGGTGCAAGATCTTAAAAATGAGTATGCAGCCTGTTTGCCGGAATCTTATATAACTAAGTTGCACAAGGTATCGTAGAATTACTGAATGAGCGTCTGAATTTTCTGAAATATAGAAAAAATGTTTTTTTTTGTTTTTATGGGTTTTACACTTTTTATGCTTATCTTTGATCAAAATCTAATAACAATGCTTTTTATTAAGAAATACTGTACATTATTCTGAGTGAAAACCTTTTGAGCTATATGAAAAGCCGGGTTTTCCCGGCTTTTTTATTATTAATAAAAACATAAAAACAATGACAGCTATGAATGAAATTCTGATCAGTTCATTAGATGCCGTACGCATTCAAAGTCGTATCGATAAGGCACGTAATGGAGGAATCAATGCCCCGATTAACCTGGTTCCACTCATGAATGAGTTGAATAGGGCAAAAAAAGTAGAACCTGCCAAAGTTCCGAAGGACTTGGTTACGATGAATTCAATAATTACCCTTCAGAACATAAAGACGGAACAGATTACGAAACTGCAGATTGTGTACCCTGAAGACGCCGATTTGACAAAAAAGAAAATCTCAATCTTTGCACCTATTGGTACTGCATTGCTGGGATATCGTAAAGGAGATATTATAAGTTGGACTATTCCATCAGGTACTGCTGAATTTAAGATATTGGATATAGTCTATCAACCGGAATCTGAAGGAAACTTTGATCTTTAAATTTTCAGGAAATCAGCCATCTTGTGCATAGCCAATGCGCGATGGCTGATTTCATTTTTATAAATAGCGGGCATTTCTGCAAAAGTTTGTGAATAGCCTTCCGGAACAAAGACAGGATCATATCCAAAACCTTCATTCCCTCTGCGTTCAGTAATAATCTCCCCATTGATAATCCCTTCAAACTGCGTTTCGTTACCTTTGATAATTAGGGAGATCACGGTGCGAAAGCGTGCTTTGCGGTTTGCTTTGCCATCGAGGTTATGAAGCAGTTTGATAACATTTTGATTAAAATCATGACCATGACCTGCATAACGAGCCGAATACACTCCCGGTTCCCCATTTAAGGCATCAACTTCCAGCCCGGTATCATCGGCAAAACAATCTTTACCAAAGCGGTTATATATGAACCATGCTTTTTGTGAAGCATTACCCTCAAGAGTGAGGGCTGTCTCGGGGATGTCTTCATTAAAGCCTAAATCAGCGAGAGATGCTATTTTATATTGGTTATGAAGTATTTCATTTACTTCTTTAATTTTATGAAGGTTATTGGTTGCAAAAATCAGTGTATTCATGTTATAAGAATAATTGTAAAGTTATGATAAGTATAGTTTGTGTGGTTCACTGTGAATTATAATATTGCTTATCAGGAGTTATGGTATGGCTCATTGCGAAGAATGGTGAAAGCCCGGTAAAGCTGCTCCATAAAAAACAAGCGTACCATCTGATGAGAGAAGGTCATCGCTGAAAGCGCAATTTTACCATGAGCATAACTATATACTTCAGGTGAAAATCCAAAAGCTCCACCAACAACAAACATCAGATGACGGTTACCGGCATTCATGGTTTTTTGAATCCATGAGGCGAATTCTTCAGATGTGTAATTCCGACCTTTCTCATCCAGCAAGATGACTATATCTGCCTCCTGAAAATACTTTAACAATATTTTGCCTTCGGCATCTTTTAACTGGTCACTATTTAGTTTTTTAAGATTTTTGGGGACCTGTATTTCTATGGCATCAAACTTGATGTAATGTTGTATCCGATCAAAATAGATCCTGATACCTTCACTGAGGTAGTTGTTTTCAGTTTTACCAACGGTGAGTAAGGTAATTTTCATCATACAAAAGTAGCTTTTTCCCTTTAGGGTTTACTATATTTGTATATTTGCATCAAGCAAGTTGTTTGAATTTTACTTTTGGTTCGGTTTTTGTAAGTATTTATCTACTATTTAATGTTAAATAACCATGAATAAATCAGGTAAAGGGTTTATGAAACTCATAACCGGCATTCTGTTAATGACTTTGTTTTCACTATTATCTCCCGGAGATGTTGTGGGACAGGATATTAATACGAAGATATCCCAAGCCATTAAAGCTTCCAATTCTTCAGAACTAAGCAAATATTTCAATAATTCAATAGATTTGACTATTCCGGGAAGTGAGGGTACCTATAGTAAAGTACAGGCAGAACAAATTATCAGGAGCTTTTTTGTAAAGTATCCTCCTGTGTCCTTTACTATTAATCACAAA
>JBAXYX010000077.1:0-10256 GCA_041670625.1 Lentimicrobiaceae bacterium
ATTGAAAAAATATGTTCGTTATCTATTGTTGATCTACCAATGGCTCAGTTGGTTCGAGTCCCGCACCTGCGGGATTAATCAGAGGGTCGCAAGTTCAAGTCTTGCAGGGGGAGCAAAGAAAAGTAGTTAGCAATCAGTTAACTGCTTTTTTTACTTCCTCACACCCATCAACATACAGCCAGGCTTATGAGTTTGCATCACCTGTAACTGCACATTTTAAGTACGAAGTGCAATTTTTTGAACTAAAACCTGAAGTTAGCAGTAACTATTATTTGAGATGGCCTTAATTTATAAGTGGTTTCAAACAACGTATATGAACCTGACTGATAACTGATGTATTCTATGGCATCAAAAATATTGATCCAGCCTGCTTCAATATCTATCCTCCGTTTGGTAAATGAATATCGATATTTCAAGTCAACAAAGTAGACAGGTTTATTTTCAATAATATAATATTCTGAGGTAAGACTTACCTGATGTTTTGAACGGAATACAGTATAAAAATTCAACCCATTGGTAACGAAGGTGCGTCGATTGGATTGGTCACCCACGATACCTGTTCGCAAATCTCTTATTGACAAGCTGTATTCACCATTCAACCAGGTTAGAATTCTTGCGTCCAGATAGGGTTTCATATCTACCAAGCTACTGGAAGTATTATATATTTCATTGTTAACAAGTGACTTTCCGGATTGATGGGTATAGAATAATTTCAACCCGATAGATGTTTTAAAATTCCCGATAAATTTTGAAAACTGAGATTGAATATTATGAATCAATTGTTTATTTGGCAATTCAATTGCCTGCAGTTGGAGTGACCCATCAGGGTTTATTTGATTTTTATAAATTAAATTATTACTGCTATTACTAAACATATAGTGAATAGAACCAAAAAGAGAATTGATTGGATTTTGGTACGCTATAGAAGCCATGTACCTTGACCCTGAAGATTTTGACACAGATGCATTATTTCGTATCAGGTTCTGAAAATTACTTAAAACAAATCCATAGTTTTGGCTTTCCTCTTCTCCTATGCGGTTGGTATATGACCATGCACCCTGAAATGTCCATAATCCACGAAATTTAAAGTATGCTGAAATTCCAGGGTCAAATAATAATCCTGATAAGCTCTGTTCATGATCTCTTATATGATCTTCTATAGCATAGTTTTGCCAACTCACAGGAAACCTTCCTTTCAATACTATTCCTGATTTTTTAAACTCTACTCCCATTCTGGTATATACTTTTACTCTGCTCGATTCTTGATCATTCAGATAATCTGTGCCTGGGTTTGATTCTAGTCCCTCATTAACGATTGCCAAATCACTTTCTAAAGTTTGTGTTATATATACTATTCCAAGTTTTGCATTAATCATAAACAAACCTTTGCTAATTAAAACGCCTGCTGAATGATCAGTGAAAAATTGTTTTTGAGCAACATTCTGTAATGTTGCTTCATACGATTGACCCTTATTAAATATGAGTGTAAAGCTCCCGGGATTTACCAGAAGATTTGGCAATCCATTATCTAATGAAAAGTGCGAAGAAAACTCTACGAGATTTTTCCCAAACGGATGAATCAACACAAGATCATTGAACAAGAAGGTTAGCGGATCATTTAGTTTTTGAGTAATTACACCATTGCTATTGTTCAGTGTGCCACGATGCTTATTCCAATCTGCCCTGAAACTGAACTTATTGTTCACATAATTGGCTTTGGCGTTTTTCTCGAATGAAAGATCACCCTGTAAAGCTTGATTAAAATATCTATTCTTTATACTTTCATTAAATTCCAGGGTGTCATCCATAAGAAAGATTCTACGTTCAAGATTAGACTCATACTTTTGATAATCATTAATATAGAAAAGGTTTACTCTTATCTGCTGGTCTTTACCTGATTTGGTTAGTCCATTAAAATTAAGAAGGTGTATGTTGTTATCAAGAAACCTGTTTTCCTCTATTTCCGGGAATGGCGAAGAGTATATACCCAGATACTTCCGCATTTCACCGGGATACTCAATATTTCTTAAAATATCTCCCCTATTCAGTGTCTTTAATTGCTTTGAAACATCTTCTCCAATATTATTTGTTTGATAGGATGATAACAATTGAAGATTCCTGGTAAATGTCATTGGTGTAAGTTTTGCACTCCAAAGTAAAGGGTTCAGGCCTGCTCCAATCTGTCCGGTACCTGTTGTGACAATATTTCTCGTCAATTTCAAGTTTAGTGATGCCTGTTGGGATGAAACCTTATCTTCCAGAATTTTTAGCGGTTGATGGTTTTCATAAATTTCAACTGTTGCCACTGAACTTTGCGGGAGATTGCTGCTTACTACTGAATATCTGCCATCCATCAAATCAAGCCCTTCTACATAAAACTTCTGTATTGGTAACCCCTGATAGAGTATTTTGCCATTTTTCTCAACCTCAATACCAGGCATTCTTTTTATCACATCTTCAATTGTTCGGTCTTTTGTTCTTGAAAAGGCACTTACCAGATAACTCAACGTATCTCCTCTTTTTTCAATTGGAGAAGCTTTGACTGTAAATGCTTCAAGCTGTTTAACATCTGGCTTAAGTACAAATGGGATCTCTGTTCTTTTGTTGCAGATGCGTTTAACACTCTTCTTGTAATTTATCGCACTTGTAGCCACATCCAAACTATCAGCCTTAACATTAGAGGTTATTGAAAATCTTCCATCATTACCACTAATACCATAAGCCACCAGGACTCTGTTATTAGCAGGGTAAATCAGAATATTAATGTTAGGTAATACCTGTGCATTTTCATCTCTTATCTGACCTGTAATTATAACTTGTCCACATAGGAATTGAATAGTGAACAGAAACAGCATAGTCAGATAAAGTCGTTTTGTCAGAAACATAGCCGTATTTATAGATTAGCTTCCTTATTTTAGTTCAATGGGATTATTTTTCCGTTGAAAGTTTTTAGCAGCTCGCTGTTGTGTCTCATTTAATGCACCGGCTTCCTTTGCCCTGTTAACAATGTCGTACTTCAAATTCTCTTCAGCTTTTAGAAAGTTTTTCCGGGTTGTTGTCACAATATCTCTTACTGACATCTCAATATTCATCGTCTCGGTCAATTTTTCAATCTTTACAACTTCAAAAATATAATCCTCCTTTGAGTCATATGCCTTAAGTATTAAGCCCGGCAAACCACTAAACTTATAGGGTCCATCGTTAATTGGAATGTCAGGGGAATACCATACTACCCATTCCCTGCCTCCGTAATTGGCAAAAGCCTGATTAACTAGATGCCCAAGAATGAGTAATGTATCTGTTCCCAGTGTCCATTTAATGTCCCCCATTTCTTCTTCATATTTGAAACGAGTTGGCACTATATGCCCTGAGTAAATAATTTTCTTTTCCTCAAAATCTTTATACACATTATATGAAAATCTTGATCTATACCTCTGATCAGCAGGCAAGCTAAAGAATTGCTCCAATTTGCCTTCTTTCTCCATGTTTCGCCCGTTAATATAACCCAACAAAAAGTTTTTACTAACAAACTGGCTGAAATGAGGTCCAATGATTAAAAGCATGTCTTCCTGTCGCTGAAAATCACGGTTCAATGAATCTTCCTTCCATAGCAATGAATAGGTTACCCTAAAATCTCCTTTATCAAGTAACACAGGATTTTGATCAAAGAACTGTGCGTGAAGGGGAATGGAAAAAAGTAAAATAACATATAGATAAATGAGAAAATATTTGGTGGTTCGTAACATAATATGTCATTTTTTAGTTCGGTGAATCAAAAAATTTAATTGTTGATGTTTTCTACGACACTTTTTACAAAATCTTTTGTTTAGGGTTCCTCTCAAAGGGGTTAATCGAGACAATTTGCCCCTTCAAGAGTTAGGGACAAATTGATTTAATCCATTCAAATACAACCACAAATTTGAATGGACAAGTTAGTCAAAATTATTTTTCCCTAATTCATGAATGTACTTAGTAGTACAAAACAGGTGCTTTAAACTGTCATAAAATATCTGAAAAATAAAAGATCTAATAAATAAATAATACTGATAAAAACAACACAGAGAAGCAGTTTCAACAAAGCATGCGGATACATCAGTAAGAATCAATTTTGCATGGGGGGGAGATGGATATTTGACAATATCTTTTATCATGGCGTTAAAGATAAATATATTTTATTTATAAGCAACAACTATTTACTTACTTAGCAAATTCAATTTAACCTGATTTTAGCAAGAGCAAATCATATGTTTTGGATACCAGTTCACTATCAATACGAGTCAAATGGCAAAAAGTGTTTCAAAACACTCAAAAAGTTAATGATAGGATATTCCCCTGGGAAGTTAACTGGTTTGCAATATTCGCAAGTAAGGGGAGCAATTCAGAGACTGCATCAGCGGCCTATGAACTGCTCCTATACTCAATACATAACAAATGCTTTAGTTATTCAAAGCTCCGTAGTACGAGATTAATCAAAGGGTTGCAAGTTCTCCCGCAGATACGGAAGCGGGTGGAATAAAACATGGTCTTTACTGCTCGTAAGACTATGCTATAAGGGTTGATTTAACCCATCATTGAATGATCAACTTTCGCAGTAAGACAACCTCATTATTAAATGCTTTCAAAAAATATACGCCCGGAGTTTGATTACAAAGATCTATGGTTGATGTATATAGGCTCTCCTGATTTTGGCGAATAACTTCTCTTTTAACCATTGCACCTCTTGAAGTAAATACTTCAATTGTTATTTCCCCTTTGAATGATTCAAAAGCATAATTAAAAAGGCCATCTGATGAAGGATTCGGATAAATTTTCACCGCCTCAGCCTGATTTTTCTCTTCAACGCCATAACTACAATCATTGAAAGTGAAGTTGATAGTTATATTGGAGCTGTTGGAACATCCGGTAGCCAAATTAGTTACGGTAACCTCATATTCCTGAATGTCAAAGCTAATACCGGAAGTTTGAGCGCTAATAGTCCGGTCAGACGAACCATCGCTCCACAAATAAGTTGAGCCCGGATTCCCGGCGTCAATAGTAACGGAATCAAAAGCACAAACACCGATTTCTGTAGGACTAACTATCCGGATTTTTTGATCATTTTCAGGTATAAGATTGATATTGGGCAATGAGTTGACTAAAACGGTCACATCTCCTGTTACAATATCGTATCCATCATTTACCTCTACCATAAATTTTGTTGTAGCCAAAGGTGTTACAACAGGATCAGGTAAATTTGAAGTAAATCCCCGAGGATCAGAGGTCCAGGTATAGGAATAATTATTTGATCCGCCACTGGGAAGAGCAAACAACTGAATAGTCTGGCCTGAACAAATATTGTCAGGTTGGGCAAAAGGATCAGCGGTTAAAGCATCACTACCCTTTGAGCCCGGGAAATTACCACCTGTTTCATTGGTTGGAAATTGTGCAAAAGCATTTATTGAAAACGCTAAGATTGCAATCGTAAAATATCTCATTTTACTGTGCATTAGTATTCTTTTTAACATCTTGGTTTTTTACTTTTAAAGCTGTGTTTAATCAGAACCAGGCATTTGATATAGATGGTGTTAAAGCTAATAAACTCTAATCGTAACTCCATCTAACCAGATATTTTATATCATATTAATCAGCATAATGAGATAATGTAACTTTTTAAAGTAAAAAAATAAGAAAAGAAATTAATAATTTGCTTTTAGTCTCTTGGGAGGGAGTCACACAGTTGCTACTTTGTACAATAAGGAGTCAGGAACATTTACCCTTTTGGGGAAGAATGTCAAGCAGTGGCAACTTTGCACAATAAGGAGTGCAAAACAAACAGGAGATTAAAAACAATCTCCCGTTTATTTTGACTTTTCTAAAGCATTGCCGGCGTTAAAAGAATACTTATATAAGTATTGTGAAAGGCAATAATTAATTCTGGATAATGATCTTTGCTATCTCATCCCTCATTTCCAAAAATTCTGTCCGCAGGGAGCTATTCCCGTCTGTGCCATAATTTACAATGAGTGACATGATGGCGTTATGTTCAGGGAAATAAAATAAGTCAGCGCTATAGCAGAGGTCCCGTCCACGATGTCCCCATGCGTAATCTAGTTCAGGATTGCCGATATCAATGAAGTCTTTGAAACATCCTACTCCAATTTGTTTGCGAGATTCAATAACAGGATGAAAGACAAGCATTTGGTCGAGCGATGCCTGTGAAAGCAATGTTTTCTTTATAAAAAGCGCATCAGCATAAACATACATGTCCCATACGGTTGAATATATTCCTCCATAGCCATTCCCACTTCCGGTGTTCCACTGGGTCAGATTTTCAAGATTACCGTTATTGTATAGGTCGAAATAACCTTGAGCTATACCGGTTTCGGGAAGCGGGTCATGCCAGTAATAGTAAGTGTCAGTCAGACCCAGAGGATCGATTACTTCATGATGCAGAATTTCAGAGTGGGGAGTGCCTGTTGCCGCTTCAACAATCATACTGAGCAGCAAATAATTGGTGTTCGAATAACCGACCTTTTCCGCAGGATTAAAGGCAAATGCCGCGTCTTTTTCATAAACAAATTCCAGAAGGTCATCCGCTGTCCATTGCCTGGATGGATCATTTAGCACCTGAAGATAAAAGCCATCGTCATCAATAACATCATAGAGTCCTGCTGTATGGTTGAGAAGATTCCTGATAGTAAGCGGTTCATCACCATTACTAATTTTGCCCAGTATACTCTGCGGAATATATTTGCTCACCGGGTCATTCAGGGAAAGCACTCCTTTTTCCTGCAGTCGCAGGATTGCAGTTCCCATCATCATCTTGGTAATACTGGCTATTTTCGAAATATGACAGGGTTGCATCGGTATGTCACCTGAAATATCAGCTTTTCCGGCTGATCCAATGTAGAACCCGTCATCATCCTTAATCAGCAGGCTGACACCTGGAAGACCATAACTCACATACCTGTCGATAAGAGCCTGGTAATAATTACTCTTCGGATTGACCTTATAGATAGATGCGACCTCCAGTGGACAGTTAAGCATAGAAGGCTTTTTGATCTCATCCTTCATGCAACCCTGAAACAGCAAGATGAGGACGATTAACCCTATGATTCTGGACATGGAAGTTGTGTTGGGGTCGGCGCATGATGGCCGTCCGGTTTTTTAAATAATGTAAATTGCATACCCACTGATAAGATGCCGTTGGGCAAAACAGGAACATAACTTTTTACGAAAGGCATCTGCAATCTAAAATCATAGTTGATAAAAAAGCGCCTGATATTATATCGGTATCCTGCATCATACCCGACACCTACACCTGCACCGGCGATAAAATATCCCCGGAAAGGATCGTAACCCGCTATCCACATACCATCTCTTCGGACAAATTTTTCAGTGAACAACTGAGCATGCATATATCCCATATGCAAGGATGCTTCTGCCGAGAATTTCTTTAAATATTTCCTGTAACCTGCCTGAGTAGTAAGTGTAAATGCATGGTTTACATACCGATGATAAAACCAACTCAACCCGATATTCTGGAACCATTTCCCGGTATACACTTCACGGCCTCCAAGATTGAAAGTATTAGTATTCTGAAAAATCGGGCTTTTAATGGTTTCCAGCCATCCGAATTCATAGCTGACTGCTATTCCCGGATGCAGGGGCTGATTGAATGCAGCAGTGATGGAGGCAGGGGGTAGTAGCGTGGCATTATTGAAAACACTTACTGAAAATGGTTTAGATTTCCATGACTGAGCCTGAAGGCAGCACGGTATTAGTACCAAAGCAATCCAAATCATGTGTTTCATCCGGTAAACCAGAATTAAAGTGTTAGCTGACAAACAATCATTCTTGCCAGAAGCCGCTTCCTAGGAAAAGCACTATTTCTAAATTATGATGCTAATGTAGGTTCTTCCCCCATTTAAGTCAAGGATTTTCTTAACTATTTTTTAAACTCGTCAGAGCATAAGTTTAATGTGTGGTTTTAGAAAACAATAATATAGTATGGAATGAAAATTTGTATTAACGATAAGAGACAAGTCACACTATTCCTGAAGTGAATTTGTGATGGTGGCTATAACCAAAGCATAAGGGTGTGAATGATGTCAACCAATATAACAGAGAACTAAAGAGTGACTGATTTGGCAGATTTATGAGCGAGTTGAGGTCAATAAAAGGATTCCCTCTAATAGAGCTATTTAATGAACTAAAAAATCAATATTTGTTCGATCCTTATTGGTACTTTTGCGAAAAATCCAATAACTTAACATTGGGTAACAATTTTAATCTGGCTTTATTACAACTGGAAGCAAGTCCTTCAGTTGCAACCAGGAGTATTAAGTAGACCAATTCATGGGTTATAGTTTTAAACTATGACTCTTATTTACAAAAGAGAGTAAAAAGAGTATAATATGAGTGGATTTTTCGGGTGTATTACAAAACAGGACTGTGTAAAAGATGTTTTCTATGGTACGGATTATCATTCGCACTTAGGAACCAAGCGTGCAGGAATGGTATTTTGGAGTAAGGACAAGGGGTTTCAACGTGCAATACATAGTCTGGAAGACGGATACTTCAGGAATAAATTTGAGAAAGATATACAGGAATTCAAAGGGAATTCGGGCATTGGAATAATAAGCGATTATGAAGCTCAACCTATTCTGGCAAGTTCACACCTGGGTTGTTTTGCAATTGCACATGTAGGTAAGGTTGTGAACTCCGAAGAATTGGAAAAGCAATTTCTTGAAAAGCGTCAGCATTTTTCAGAAATGAGCCAGACAGGAGTGAATCCAACTGAGTTGATAGTAAAGATAATTTGCGAATGTGATGATTTTCTTTCGGGCATTCAGAGGGCATATGATGTTATCCGTGGTTCGAGTTCCATCCTCATCCTCACTGAGAACTGTATATATGCAGCTCGTGACAAATACGGTCGGACTCCTATAGTTATCGGTAAAAATGCTGAAGGTTATGCGGTTGCCAGTGAGACCTGCGCATTCTCAAATCTTGATTATACCACTGAATACTTCATTGGGCCAGGCGAAGTAGTAAAAATAACAGCCGATGGATATGAGCAACTATTACCTCCCGGGAAAAAGATGCAGATATGCTCATTCCTTTGGGTATATTACGGTTATCCACCCTCCTACTACGAAGGAATAAACGTTGATGCCTGCCGATACGAGTGTGGAGCCGCATTAGCACGAAAGGATACTGTGGAAGCAGATTTTGTTGCCGGCATCCCTGATTCAGGCATTGGTCATGCCCTTGGATACAGCAACCTTAGGAAAATTCCTCAAATGAGGCCTTTTTCAAAATATACACCCACATGGCCGCGAAGTTTCATGCCTCAGAGCCAGGAAATGCGCGACTTAGTGGCAAAGATGAAGCTTATTCCGAATAACGATCTGATCAAAGATAAACGCGGGATTTTCCTGGATGACTCTATTGTTCGCGGAACGCAACTAAAGGACAATACCGCTGATCTTTACCAGGCAGGGATCAAAGAAATACATATGCGAATTGCATGCCCTCCATTAACTTACCCTTGTGAGTTCCTCAACTTCTCACGTTCACGAAGCAGTTACGAACTTGCTGCTCGTAAAGCTATTGTACAACTTGAAGGCACTGAAGATATCAATTATAAAGAGTATTCCGATCCTAAATCACCTAAATACACAGCAATGGTGGAACAAATTCGCAAGAATCTTAATCTTACCACATTACAATTCCAGGAACTGGATGATCTTGTAAAAGCAATTGGACTGCCTAAAGAACAGCTATGTACACATTGCTGGGATGGATCAAGCTATTTTTAAGGTTTAAATATTGAACTTGCAAAAATCGGTGAACCTGCTGTTTCCTTCATCGGATGGTCATTAGGTTACCCCTTTTACAAATAAGCTCTAAGTACAAAGGAAGAGGCCAATATTCACCTCTTCCTTTGTACTTAGAGCTTACACTCAAACATCAACTTATGCAGTAAATTCCCCTATCTTATACTCTTATGAGAGAAACCATTTGTAGTTAGGATATTGCAATAATTGAGACAGCAAATAAAGTCGTGATCTTCTGACTAATAAATTAATTACCCTTAATGTCATTAATAACCTTTACGTTAAAGAAAGCCAGAATATTATTTGTTTCAACCTCATTAGTCAGAAGCTTCATCTTGCCATTCTTATATATATAATACCTAAACACGCGATTAAGAGGTGCAATGACGTTGTCCAAAGGATCATATTTACAGCAATTAGAGCAATACTTGTAAA
>JBAXYX010000078.1:0-10223 GCA_041670625.1 Lentimicrobiaceae bacterium
ATCTACAATTACAAATTTCCAGGGTTGTGAGTTATTGGCCGATGGCGACAGCCGCGCAGTTTCAATGCACTGCTGAATCTTTTCCTTTTCAACCGGCCTGTCTGAATATTTCCGGTCGCTCTGGCGGAGTTTTACTAGTTCTGAGAAATCCATAGATCTGATATTATATTATACGTTACATTCACAACTGCCCCATCTCGCAGACTGTCAAACATCATGCTGAATGAGTTGTATCCCAAGTTGTCCATAATGTTTCGGATCTACTGTCCGTAGGCTACTTGTGATGGAATACAAAGTTAAATCATTCCTTCAATGAACATTAAATAGTTATACTAAGCGACTTCTTTTCGCACTACGGTGATGTGAGAGGCTTTCCACGTTTCCGAAACTTCGGGAGCGGGGCAGTTTACTCGATTAGAAATCATAATTCTTAGTGTTTTAATGAATTTTGTTCTTTAGTATATCTTATGTAAAACTTGTCAGGGGAAACATTTTTAAAATATTTAGTCATTATCATACTTCTCTCACCACAAAAATCATCATATTTTAAATATATCATTTCGCTTTCAGGATAATTAGTAATTTCTGTTACATAAAATATATTTTCAAAGTTTATTAAATTATCAGATTGTCCAACTGTATAAGCTATTCTATTACTAAATACTATTGGGCTTTCTGACTTTGAGAAAGACTTTGATCTAATTTTATTATTTGTCGGAAATTTATATAGGTCACAGTCTCTATAAAGTGATTTATTAATATTGTATTCTGTAATTATCTTTGAAGCCTTTGATGGTATACAAATCACCTTTTCTTCAATGTAGGAAATAGAATTTCCAGAAGAAGTTATTAATCCAATGCCGCTTGTTGCTTGTATCCTATTCGTTTGAAGTAAATCCTCATAATTTATACCTATTACAGCCTTTGATGCAGTTGCTATGTGCGAAGATGTTACTCCCGAACTTGTTGAATTTTCATAAACTCTGTTTTTATAATAATTGTTGGATATGCCATTAAGAATAAAGAAACTCTCATTCAAATTAAGATATATATTCTTATCAGTTTTATTATAAAAACGAAATCCTATATTTCCGCCTTCTTCCCACAAATTGTACGAAACTTTGCAATTTTCATCTTCATAGACCATGTAGTTATCTGTAGTGATCAAGTTTTCAAAGGGTGTTACCTTGTAAACCTGATAGAAAGATGCTGACACACATGATGCCAAGGAAACTGCAATTAATGCAAAAAAAATTATACTTCTTGTTTTCATAATTCAATATATATAAAAGTTTGGGTTATGTAATTTATTGTGATTGCTAACGTCTGTATCCCCGACAAATGCGGGTATTTAGCCACTATTTGTAATTGCTAATATGCAGAAATACAATACAATGACCTTTATTTGCAAGTGTTGAATGATATTTTTGTTTCATTGTTTTTGCTGTTTCCTTGTCCCGGCAAACACGGGATATTGATAACCGTTTTGCCCTTCAAAAAGCCATTGGTTAGGTTTGTATCTGCTATATCCGGGTAAATATGGAGCGTTTTAGTCGATAATAGCGTATAATGATCTTCCTGTACCTTACGTTGTTTAAAACTGATCTGCATGCGCATCGAGTCTATATCCTTAATTTTTAGATTCACTTAAACGCAAACAGCCCGAATAAATGGTCATAATTATGGCTTAATGTTTAATGCTATCAACCGGAACAGAAGCAGGAAGGGAAAATGATATGCGTATATAGAGTAATAAAATAGTATGCTTGTTCCATCTATCAGACTGTAAATATATAAAGATTATTTTCAAACTCTACTTAAAATCAATATTTTTTTGAGGTTTATTTATTATGAACCATTATCCATGAGCTTTGAACCCTGAACCATTAGCTGCCGGCCAAATCGCTAACGCTCATATCATGGCACCTTTTTATTGGTTGTAAGTAAAAAACAATAAGTCCTGAGGCTTTATTCTGTACGATTGTATTTAAAGTCATACTTTGTCTTAACGAGTCGTTCGATTCTGTGGGAGTTTTATAGTAGTAGTTCAAGCCCCGTTAATATAAACACTAACATAAACCGTGCCAAAAACGGACTATACACGAAAATATGCGTATATAGTCCGTGTTAAGTCCGTATATAGTCCGTGTTAAGTCTAAATTTGATATGGACCGGTATGACCCCGGATGATCTTTGTATGCGAATATAAGCAACAGCATTTGATGGTAATAGATTATTACCTGACTCGCCCTGACCGGTCATCATATAGTCCTTCATCGTTCAAGCATACCCGGTCAGGGTTGGAAAAAGTAGCGTAGAACCCATGTTGAATCGGTTATAAGGCATAGTCTGGCGGTCTGGAGTAACAGTCTGTGTGATCTCTGCAAGCAATACCTGACCAAGGAAGTGTTGGGGTGGTAATTGAGAAGTCTCAAGTCTGTGTGATCTCTGCCGGCAATACCTGACAAATGGTAAGAAAATAGGGGTAGAAGGGAAGATTACGTATCACAACGGGGAGGGTTTCAAAGGGAGTTTGCTGTACACCGGTAGCCTTTTTTGTTAACAACTTCCGTAAAGCCTTGATAAATATGGGGCTGCAGGCTGATAAATTGTTAATATTATTTTGTATTCTTGCTGAAAAAGCCTCTTTTTTAGTTATATTTATAGTGCAAATCAACGGAAGCAGTTCTTTCGGTTAAGTGCAGATTCTGTGAAGCAGTTATTTTGAAATACAGGTTGTTATGTAAAGATGAATGGAAGGAATTGGAATGGATAGGGCCGGAGTGATCTAATTACTAAAAATAACCGATTATGACTGGAAGCAAAACCCCTCGGAAAGCTAGCGTGACAAACAACAAATTAAATGCTCATAAAAGGGATGCGGATATGGAACCTTCAGAAGTCCAGAAGCAGACTACTTCAAAGAGCGAATCGCCTAAGCAGATCATCTCATTCAACGTGCCCGGCAAACCTAAAAAGAAACCTGTTAAATCCAAATCAAAGACATTACCGGTTGTTGAGTTTCATGAACCTAAGCCATTGACGCTGCGGAAAATATTTGTGATCGACACTTCGGTGATCCTGTACAATCATGATTCAATCAGGACCTTTGATGATAATGATGTGGCTTTGCCTATCACAGTGCTCGAGGAACTGGATAACTTCAAAAAAGGAAATGATAATATCAATTTCGAAGCCCGGGAGTTTATCAGGACTATCGACAAGATGTCGGACCATGCAACGCTCACCGACTGGATTCCCTTAAAGCAGACTAACGGCGGGCGGTTCAAGGTAGTCATGAATGAACGCAGTATGCTGGATGCCCGTGTGATCTTTGACGACAACAAACCTGACCACCGCATATTGAATGCCGCACTCTCTCTGGCACAAGAGCATCCTGACCGGAAGGTCATTCTGGTGAGCAAGGATGTGAACCTGAGGTTGAAAGCCAAGTCGCTTAACCTGAATGCCGAGGATTACCTTACAGGAAAAGTCAAAAACGTGGAAGGCCTGTACACCGGGATATCCACTATTAACGGATTGCCGGGTGAGATTATCGACAAGCTGTATACGGATGGATACTGTAAACCTAAAGATATAGGGGTAACTGATCCGGTTCCCAACATGTACTTCGTGCTGCGCAACACCAACACTTCGGCGCTGGCATTCTATAACCCCGGAACGGAGCGGATTGAGCGGATTGAAAAACGCTCGGCTTTCCGCATTATGCCCCGCAATGCGGAGCAGGTTTTCGCCATGCATGCTATTCTGAATCCTGATGTGAAACTGGTAACCCTGCAGGGCGTTGCCGGTACGGGTAAGACCCTAATTGCTCTGGCTGCTGCTTTGGAACAGAAACGGAACTTCAAACAGGTGTTCCTTGCCCGCCCCATCGTTCCGCTAAGCAATAAGGATATTGGTTTCCTCCCGGGCGACATTAAGTCGAAAATGAATCCTTATATGGAACCGCTGAATGATAACCTGAAATTCATTCAGAGCCAGTACAGTGAAAAGGATAAGGAATTCAAGAACATCATTGATTCACTCGAAAATGAAAAGATTGTAGTGCAACCACTGGCTTACATCAGGGGAAGGAGCATCTCGAATGTCTGTTTCATTGTGGATGAAGCCCAAAACCTGACCCCTCACGAAATCAAGACTATCATTACGCGGGCCGGTCAGGGCACCAAAATTATCTTCACCGGCGACATTTACCAGATTGACACGCCATACCTCGATGCACAGAGTAACGGCTTGTCGTACCTCATCGACAAGGTCAAGCACCATGCCATTTACGCACACGTACGTCTTGAAAAAGGCGAGCGATCAGAGCTGGCTAATCTGGCCAATGACCTGCTTTAGCAGCTCATTCTCCATTTTATTTCGCTTCATACACCACCGTGATCACGGTTTGCCCGACACCTTTGAGCGTCTCTTTGCTGATATGGGTAAGATCATCATGCGTGGTATGCCATTGGTCATTGAAGCCTTTTTCGCGGGTGTCATGGTAGTCGATGATGTCAATCACGGGGATGTTCATGATCTTGTTCACGTACTGGTGATCGTCGGTGACAGGACCTGATTTCTCGTTGCTGAACAGTTGTCCGTAGCCTAACCTGTCGGCGGTTGACCAAACGGTTTGCACAATATTGGGAGCGTAGTACATCGAGATTTGCTCTTTAGGAAAAACGGCATCCTGGCCGCCTACCATGTCGAGGAGGATTCCGAAGAGGGCGGAATAGTTGGGTACATGCGGATTGGCAGCCCAGTATTGGGAACCCAATGCCCAAGAGTTCTCATTGGCACCCTGCTGATCCTGGGGTTCGCCATAGTCCTCGGCATCAAATAGTACGATATCAACACCCAGTCCGGGATTCTGAAGGTGCATTTGGCGTGCGATCTCTATCAATACGCCTACTCCGCTGGCCCCGTCGTTGGCTGCCGGAACGGGTTTCTTCTGCATGGCGGGATCCGGATCATGATCTGCCCAGGGGCGGGAGTCCCAATGGGAGCAGAGTAATACGCGTGCGTTGGCCTCTGGGTTGAAGCTGGCAATGATATTGCGTGATTGGAGGGCGGTTCCGTTGAAGGCTCTCAGGGTGGCCTTTTGCTCAATAACCACAGGGGTGTACTGTTTCAGGGTTTTCACCAGCCAGTCGCCGCAGTCCCGGTGGGCTTTAGTGTTAGGAACCCGTGGACCGAATGATAGTTGTTTTGCAATGTATGCGTAGGCGCTATCTGCATTGAAAGCGGGTATATTTACGGCTTTTGCGGTATCTGCCGTACCGGTTTGTTGCCCGCCGGTTTTCTTATCCGAATTACATGCGGTTACGCTTGCAATCAGTGCAAGGGTTATCAGGAATAAGGTCATGTTGCTGTTCAGGTACATCTTAGTGAGATTTCGGGTTTTGGATTTCATATTTTGGGAGCTCACTTGGCTCGGTTTCGTGTTTAGGATTATGGGTTTCAGGAGTTTACCTGGTTATGCTTCGTGTTTGGGGTTTTAGGCTTCAGGAACTCACCTGGTTATGTTTCGTGTTTAGGGTTTTAAGCTTCAGGAGCTCATTTGGCTTGGTTTGGTGTTTGGGGTTATGGATTTTAGGAGCTTACCTGGTTTGGTTTCGGGCTTTAGGTATCGGGTTTTGCGCTTTGGGTTAAAAGTTTAGTCTGAAGATTGCCCCTTCACCGGGTTTGGATTTGACGGTGATGGTGCCTTTGTGCAGGTGCATGATCTGACGGGAGAGGCTTAGGCCAATGCCCGATCCATCCTTTCGGGAAGTGAAGTAAGGCATAAATATCTTGTCGAGGATATCAGGTTTGATGCCTTGTCCGTTGTCGACGAAGTCAATGGTCACTTTGTCGCCGGCGTTCAGGGAAGCGATGATTTCAATATGTGGATCAGGCACCTCCCTGACAGCTTCCATGGCATTAAGCAACAGGTTGATAAACACCTGATCAATCAGATCAGGATCAGCGGTAATCATGAGTCCTTCAGGGAACAGCTTTTTAGTGCAGGTAATACCGTATTCTTCCATCTTGGTCTTCATGAGTGCCTGCGCACGATCATAAAGGTCCTTTACAGGGAAATAACGGAAGTTGGGTCTGGGGATGCGGGTAAGGTTGCGGTAGCTCTCCACAAAGTTCAGGAGTCCATGGCTCCGGTTGCGGATGGTTACAATAGCTTCATTCACATTTTGTATATCCTCGTGGTCGAGTTCTCTGAAACTGGCTTCCTCCGCGGGCTGGTCAGGTTCAAAAAGAATGTCGGCAACGGTAGAGGCAAGGGATGAAATAGGGGTGATGGAGTTCATGAGTTCATGAGTGAGCACCCTGATCAGGTTCTGCCATGATTCTATTTCCTTTTCATCCAATTCAGAACTGATATTCTGGAAGGAAACGAGCACATACTCTTCACCGCGCATTCTGAATTCTGTGGCATAGACTGACAACTGGAGCAGATCATCATCTACTACCACTTTTACCAGTTGCCGATCGCCAGACTTCATTGCCAGCAGCATTTCGGGCAAGTCGGGCTTGATGCTGCCGAGTTCCTGTACGTACTGGATGTTATGGATTTTAAGCAGCCGTTTGGTGGCATTGTTGAATATATCCACTTTGCCATGCCTCTGGAAAGCGAGTATGCCGATGTTGATATGCTGCACCACCGTGAGCAGGTAGTTGTAATGTTCCTCTTTTTCAGCGCGGTTTTTGCGAAATTCGGCAATCACTTCGTTAAATGCCCTGTTGAGTCCTTCAAAAGTGCGCCCGAGTCCCTTGTCGCTAAATGATGTGCTGAAGTCGGAATGGCGAATGCTCTCCAGGAACTGGGTAAGCTTGCGGTTGGTACGTTCCACAAAGGCAATCAGGCTGACTATCTGGAAGATTACAAGCACGCAGGTGATGGATGTTACCACTATCAACTCCTTCTGCCGGAACAAGATCAGCAGGAGCAACAGGTTGGCTGTGATCAGGAGTATCCTGATAATGATACGTAATCTGAACTTTTTAAAGCCCATGTTTCTCTATTCTTCTATAAAGTGAAGCCCTGGTGAGGCCAAGTTCTTTAGCTGCTTTGCTGATATTGCCGCCATGCTTGTCAATGACTTTGCGTATCAGCAGTTTCTCTCTTTCTTCGAGGTTGGTGATATCCTCCATTTCAGCATTATTTCCATTATCCTCAATCTGTGAAAGGAAGAAATCCTGCGGTTGCAGAATATTGCTTTCACTCATGATAACAGCTCTTTCAACCGAATGTTGCAGCTCACGAATGTTCCCGGGCCAGTTATGTTTTTCAAGCCTGCGGATGGTGGAAGGGTTGATGCGTTTGAGGGGCATTTTATACTTTTTGCAATAGATGCCCAGAAAATATTCCACCAGTAACTGGATGTCGTCAAGCCTTTCCCTGAGAGGGGGCAGAAGGATTTCAACCGTGTTGATGCGGTAAAGCAGATCCTGACGAAATTTGCCGTCAGCCACCATTTCATACAAGGGCATGTTGGTAGCGCAGATGAGGCGCACGTCGATGGGAATTTCCCGGTTAGTTCCTATGCGGACTACCTTTCGGTTCTGGATTACGCTGAGTAGTTTGGACTGGAGTTGGAACGACAGGTTGCCGATTTCATCGAGGAAGATGGTGCCCCGGTTGGCAGCCTCAAAACGACCTGCTCTGTCCTCTTTAGCATCGGTAAAGGCACCTTTTTTGAAGCCGAACAGTTCACTTTCAAACAGGGTTTCACTGATGGCGCCGAGGTCAACACTAATGAATACTTCGTTTGACCGTGCCGAAGCCTTGTGGATGGCGCGTGCAATAAGCTCTTTGCCGGTTCCGTTTTCACCCAGAATCAGCACGTTGGCTTCTGTTTTTGCAACTTTATTCACGGTTGCCATTACCGTTTTCATGGGAGCCGATTGGCCTATGAGTGTGTCGTAACCCTGCTCCTGGTTGGCAATGAGTACTTTTTGCTTGCTTTTTAGGTCTTGAATCACTTCATTGGAATGCCTTACTTTCAGGTTGGCGGTAATGGTGGCCAGTAGCTTTTGGTTGTCCCAGGGTTTCAGGATGAAATTAGTGGCCCCTTCCTTGATGCCCTGTACCGCCAACTCAATATCGCCATAACCTGTAATGAAAATGACTACTGCCAGGGGGTCGATCTCAATGATTTTGGTTAGCCAGTGGAATCCTTCCTTGCCACTGGTGGCATCCCTGCTGAAGTTCATATCAAGCAGGATCAGGTCATAGCTCTCTCCTTTTAATAAAGCAGGTATGTTTTCAGGGTTCTTTTCCGTGTGGACTACCGTGAAATGTTGCTTCAGAAACAGCTTGGCTGCAATTAATACATCAGTATCATCATCAACAATCAAAATTTTGGCTTCCAGCTTACTCATGTGATATTAATTTTTATATACTTATCGTAAAAGAAATTTCCTTATTATTGAATGGGCTAAGATACAATGAATTGTTCGGAATTGAACATAGTAGGAACGTCTATGAACAATAATTTATTTTGTTAGCCCTCATAAACTCGTAATCATATTGATAATCAAAGAAATATATTTCTTGGCACAAAATTTGGCGCATTAAGAATATAGGCTAAAAATTGTATACATGGATCGCCCGATAGAGAAAAAAACCTGGACTACCGCACACATTTTGGAACTGGCAGGAGGGATTATTGTCCTCATGACCATTCTCTGGATGGTTTTTTTTCGTGATAACCGGAGTAAATTAAATGTAGACAGGCGACAATTGAACATTGCCCCGGTATCTATGAGCAAGTTTCAGGAGTTTATACCGGTAGATGGCGTGTTGTTGCCCCGTAACACGGTTTATATTGATGCGGTACAGGGTGGAGTGGTGAAAGCCGTATATGTGGAGGACGGCGATATCCTTAAGACGGGTGATCCCATCCTTAAACTGAGCAATGCCAATATGGAGCTGAGTTATATGGACCAGGAAACCCGTATGTACGATGCTATCAATAACCTGTCGAATACGCTTATCAGTATTGAGCAACTGCGCTATACACGGCAGAAAGAGATTCTACAGCTTACGTATGATATTGATCGGTTAAAAACCGACTTTGACCGTAAGGAAGGCTTTTATCGCGATAAGCTGATTTCGAAAAAGGAATTTGAGGATGCCAGCCGCGATTATAAACAAGCCTCGAGTCAGTTGTTGATTACCCTGAAGCTGAAAAGACTGGATTCTATTTCAGGAGTACGGCAAACACAACAAATAAGCTCTTCTATGGCCAGGATGCAAAACAACCTGGAGCTTCTTAAACGTAATATGGACAATATGACCATCAAATCGCCCGGAAGCGGAAAGCTCTCCTCGTTCAATGTGGAAATTGGGTCAACCAAGAATGCCGGTGAACACCTGGGGCAGATTGATATTCAGGGAGGTTTTAAGGTGAGGGCGAATGTGGATGAACGTTATATTTCCAGAATATTTGAAGGTCAAGAGGCTGAGTTTGACCTTTCAGGTAAAGTGTACCAAATGGTCATTAATAAGATATACACTAATGTGGCAAACGGTTCGTTCCAGGTGGACCTGATGTTTGCCGGTGAGGAACCTGAAAATATTAAGAGGGGACAAACCTTACAACTACGTATCAAGTTCTCAGGTGAAACGGAAGCTCTCACCATCAAGAGAGGAGGATTTTATCAGGAAACCGGTGGTAACTGGATTTATGTGGTGAACCGGGACGAAACCATGGCACAGAAGAGAAAGATTAAAATTGGTCGCCAGAATATATATACCTACGAGGTGCTCGAAGGACTATCGGCCGGCGAGAAGGTGATTGTATCCTCTTATGATGCCTTTGGCGGGAAAGAAAAGCTTATTATAAAGTCATACCAATAAAATAACTGCATATGAACACAACGATGCTCAAGATTGTAAATCTGACTAAGATATTCAGAACAGACGAAGTGGAAACCACCGCACTGAACCATGTGACCTTTGAAGTGCAAACCGGCGAGTTTGTGGCTATTATGGGCCCTTCAGGGTGTGGAAAATCAACCTTGCTTAATATTTTGGGACTGCTTGATAATCCTTCAGAAGGCAATTACTACTTTTTAGGAGAGCAGGTATCAGGCTACTCTGAAAAGATGAGGGCCAACCTCAGGAAAAAGAATATCGGGTTCGTATTTCAAAACTTCAACCTGATTGATGAGCTTAATGTATTTGAAAACGTAGAATTACCTTTGATATACCTCGG
>JBAXYX010000079.1:0-10183 GCA_041670625.1 Lentimicrobiaceae bacterium
AATTTTCTCATAAAGTGAAAGCATAGCTACATATCCATTAATGATAACCAGTCTGCGTATGCCGTTTTCTTCCTGTTGCCTGTCTTTCCGGCTGTGCAATTGCATTGAGTCCTAAATTCAAGTCATTAATGCCACTTAAAAAGCGAAAAGAGGATAAAATAAATATTTTGTTTGTTTGTATTACTTTTCTTACATTTGATAGCCCTAATTGATAAAACCGACAACCATGAAACAAAAGGTTCAGTCAACAAATGGAAATAAATTGCAAAATCAATATAAATACCCAAAGGTAAGGTTATAAACTAGTTACCGCCAATATTAAAATGAGGACACTACTAATACTTTCGACACTGATAATCTTCACTTTGACATCAAAGGGACAGTATCCTTTTGAGAAATATCTTGCTGTTAAGTACAGCATTTACCATGACTGGAAAATATATGACAGAGCTGAAGACGAAAAGAAAGTACACAGCACCTTGACAATCCCCAACTTCTTCGGCAATAACGACTCTTTGACGATTCAGTTGACTTCATTTACAGACCATTGCTGGGATAACTCTATAATTCGAGTTTTTCAAAATAAACAGCAGACTCAAAAGTTTGTAGAAGATATGATATTTAATCCTGCTGGACTTGACACGGTTAGAGTAGCAGACATTAATGGCGACGGATTAATGGATGTGAAAATTGTTTCTCCCTATATGGGGAATGGAATTGCATCATTGAATGTTAAAGTTATTTACTTGTTTCAACGACAAGACCATTCATTTAATAAAATCTCATTTGACGACAAATCGTATCCTAACATTCCCGAGAGAGATTTTGACAGAGATGGAAATTATGAGATTATTACAATTACCAATAACCCATTTTTAGAATATCCCAATCCATTTCAATCACAATTATTTATAAGGAGTGAAAACAACTACGACAACTGAAGAATTGATGTGTACGACCTTATGGGTTGGTTGTTGGCTACCGAAATGGCGCCTGATTTTTCAACAACATATACTTCAAAGTCTTTTTCTAAGCTTAAACCTGGGAATTATTGCCAGATAATCACAACCAAACAAAAATAATCATGGAAACAAATGATTACATAAATGCAAATATAACGAAAAGATATTTTATTTATATTTCTGCATCCTGGATTAGTGTCTTTGTCTTTTATGCTTTTACATATCTGGCTATTTTTAACTTTTCTGTTGCCTCAGCCCAGACCACTTGGTGCCCCGAAGGCGCAATCTGGCATTACGGTAATATTCCAATAAATACTGCAGGATACCTTAAGATAGAAAACATGGGCGATACCATTATACTTGGAATAGATTGTAAAAAGCTAAAAAAGACACTATATGGGTATGATTACATAACACATGAATTTTCAACGGAAATTGTCGGTTTTGAATATACCTATTCCGATGAGGATAAAGTGTTTATTTTTAGAGGAGGTCAATTTTATACGCTATATGATTTTTCAGCCCAGCCAGGTAATTCATGGATTGTACCCTCAACCAAGTATTATGATAGCTGCGATACAATAGGCAGAGTTCGTGTTGATAGTATTGGCAATATGACGATTAATAATACAATACTAAGATACATATGTGTTAGTCCTGATGCATCCGCACCCAACTGGGGATGGTCGGCTGCCAAAATTGTTGAACGGATTGGCCCTGTAAAAACTTATGATAAATCAAGTTATGACTATTTATTCCCCGTTAAGTTAGATTATTGTGGGATGCAAATAGATGAAGAAATCGAAGGAGGTTTTTTTAGGTGCTATTCCGATAATACTTCATTTCAATACTATTCCAATATAGTTCCTACCTGCGATTATATTGCCACTGGTCTTGATGAACCCAACTCGCAAAAGATATTGATAGTTTCTCCCAATCCTTTCAACAGTTATGTTAATATACAAATAAATAAATCCATTCAGGAAGGTGATATTTATATTTATAATACAGCTGGACAATTAGTTAAACAAACGACTATTCAGAAACCTTTCATGCAACTCGATCTTATTAACCTCAATAAAGGAGTCTACCTCCTGACAATAAGAATCAACCAGCAAACATTGCACCTGAAACTAATTAAGTCATAAATGTCAAACCAACACACCTTTATCTATATGAAACCTATTTTAGTGACCTGTTTTATCATTGGCATGTGTTTTCTGGCAAAAGCTCAATTGGCAATCTCTGATTACATGAATTGTTATATTGAAAACCCTTATCCTATGCCTTTAGCCCAGCAAACTACATCAAGTTGTAATGCAACTTCTCAGGATTTTAGCTTAAAATACGGCAATCAAACCTATTATATCCCCAACACCACTAATCCGGTAATTAAAACAGTACTTGTTAACTTCAACATTATGCAGAAAGATGATGGGTCTGGCAATTTTACTGAAAACGATCTTATAGATTTAAACCAAATGTTTACCTGGATGTCAGATATATATCAATATAATGATCAACCGTCTGATCCAATTCCCGGAGTACAATATATACCAGATACCTATATCAGATTTGAATTGGGTGAAATTTACTTTTACAAAAATAGCTCTCTCTTCAATAGCAATTCTTCTGGAAATCTATTGAACTATTTAAAATCAAATTTTCCTTCAAGGTTGAATCAACTTAATATTTTCTTCACTGAATATAATGCCCCTGGAGCATCGGGATTTACCAATTCATTACCCAGTAAATATGATTTTAATTTAGATCAATGTATTGTTACCTTTAAAAAACACAGTACTGGTCCTGTTGGATATTGGGCATGCGCAGGCCATCTTTCACATGAAATTGGACATGTTTTAGGGTTATTACATATGTATGAACCTTCTTGTTGTCATGAAACATGCGATGAAAATGACCCGGATTATCTTGACGATATATTTGGTCGCGATGGAATTAATACGAATTGTTGGCAGGATGGAGGTTGGGGGTGTGATCCTTTTGCACAAGGAAGTACATGTACTAACAATATTATGAGCGGAACACAACAATCTGGCTACTTCTCACCAAAGCAAATGGGAAGAATACACAGATCACTAACGACTTATTCGACACGAAGGTATGTGAAATGTCCGAGTAGCTTAGCAAATGAGCTTCTAATTAACAACAATGAGTATTGGGATTTTTCGATGCAAGTATATCAAGATATTGTTGTTAAAACTGGAAATTCATTAACCGTTAATTGTAGCTTATATATGCCATCAAGTTCGAGGATCATTGTCGAAGCTGGCGCAAAGTTGATTTTGAACGGTGCAACGTTAGCAAACTCATGCACAAACGCCAAATGGCAGGGCATCGAAGTATGGGGCAACAAAAATGCCAACCAACTGCCCGATGCAAACGGAAATTACCAACAAGGCTATCTGGAACTTAACAATGCAACCATCGAAAATGCCGTTTGTGCCGTCGATCTATGGAAACCGGAGGATTATTCAAAAACCGGAGGAATCTTAAAAGCTACAAACAGTATATTTAGGAATAATGCAAAAAGTATTCATGCTTTGCATTATAGAAACACCCATCCATACCATCCAGAATGGGAAATGAACTATAACGGTTCAGTTAAGAATTGCACATTTGAAATTACAACTGATTATATACCTGCTAATACTTTTTACAAACATGTTGATTTAGCCAATATTAGGGGATTTTCGTTTAGCGGTTCCGATTTTACATTGTCTCCCAATGTTGCAGGCGTATCCGATTGGAATCAGGGAATTGCCGCTTATTCTGCAGGATTTAGCGTACAAGCTACTTGTACTTCAGCTACTCAGCCTTGTTCCTCTTATGACAAATGTAAATTTAATGGATTTCGTTATGGGATATTTGTAAATGATGCTTTATTCTCAACCAATACTTTTACAGTCAACAGGGCGGAATTTGAGAATAATATTTATGGTATCAATGTGCTTGATATTAAGAATGAAACCATATTGAACTCTGATTTTGAAGTAGGTTATAATAGCACTCCCGGCTGTCCTGCTGTGTCAGGGTATGGGATTTATTTGGATAACAGCACTGGCTTTGCTATTGAAGAGAATACCTTCACTAAAATGCCAAATGCTCCAGTGGCCAATTATACAGGTATCCATGTTAATAATTCTCAAGGAGTAAATGACATTTACAAAAATAGTTTCTCTAATCTGAGCTTTGGTAATAGCGCCTATTGGACGAACTGGGCAGGCAGTACATTAACTGGACTTGAATACCTATGTAATATCAATCAAAGTAATTGGGCTGATTTCTATGTGCCTTTAAATCAAAAAAATGAAAACAACATTCAATCATTTCAAGGTTCATACTTATTATCAGCAGGTAATATTTTTTCCCAAACAGACAATACTTGGCATTTCTATAATGGGGGTGGATCAGGTGTAACCTATCATTACATTGGAAGTTCACCTTTGGAGCCAATTCAAACAAAGTTATTCAATGTAGCAAAATCAACATCGAACGTTTCAAATCAATGCCCCTCACATTATGGAGGTAATGGTACGGTTAGCTCAATTGTACTTAATGCTCAGGATAAGCTTTTGCGCGAGAATCAATATGCCTACAATTTGGTCAATTACAATAATGTAAAAACATTGCACGATCAGCTTAGAGATGGAGGTTCAACCCAGGAACGCGTAAGTGATATCGAAACCGCCCAACCACAGGATATGTGGGCATTGCGCGCCGAATTGCTTGGAGTTTCGCCACACCTGAGCGAAGAAGTATTACGTAAAGTTGCCGACAAGATAGATGTTTTCACCGAATCGGTAATTTTCGATATTCTGGCAGCTAATCCTGACGAATTAAAAAATGAAGAACTCCTTCAATATCTTGAAAACAAAGAGAATCCTTTGCATTCTTACATGATTGATATTTTGCGGCAAGTTGCTGCAGGTGAAACATATCGTACAGTGCTTGAGAAGCAGATGAGCATGTACCGCAAAGAAATGACCCGTGCTGCCAATGATATGATACGCAGCTATTTGAACGATTCGGTTACTGATTATATCGCTTTGCGGGGTTGGTTAGATAATTTAGGAGGAATCGAAGCTGATAAACAAATTATTGCAACCTATGTTCAAGAAGGAAATTACCAACAAGCAAGCGCTTTAGCAAATATGTTGCCCACCTTGTATAATCTTACCGGTAATGCTTTAACTGAGCATGGAAGGTATATGACAATGCTCAATTTATATCAAACTTTGCAGACAGAAAACAGGCACCTTGATCAACTTACCACAAATGAGAAAGCACTACTTGAAGACTATGCAAACAACAGTTCAGGTTCGTCAGGTGTAGCCGCTAAAGGTATTTTGGCTACCTATTACAATGACCAATTTGTAGATTGTATGCAATCCATTGAACCCGCATCGTTAAAGAAAGGCACTGTTTCGCCGGAAGACATGGCAAAGGTTTACGGCATGGAGATTTCTGTTAAGCCGAATCCAGCCTCAGATTGGGCAGCATTTGATTACATCTTGCCTGATTTGGATGTAACAGCCACACTTCAGATTACCGATATGACAGGAAAAATAATTGAAACATTTACGTTAACCGGAAAACATGGACAAAAGCTGTGGGATACCCGGCCGGTTAAGTCAGGGGTTTACCTGTACACAATGAAATCCGGAATAAAGAGCCTAACCGGTAAAATAACCATCATTAAGTAATTCGTTAATTAATACTAACCAATAGGTATTTGTTGAATATTCAACAAATACCTATTCTCAATTTTTTACCATGAAATTATTTACCTTTCTGATACTTCTGTTTTTTTGTAACCGGGCATTTTCGCAGCATATTCAATTCAATTGGCAAAGTTGCCAGTATCAAGCTGGATATGAACGGGATGTTATGAGTAAACCCAGCATTGTTTCGACCAATGATGGGTATCTGGTACTTACAACGGTTGAAACCGGATATTATACACCACCACCTGAATTTCCTATAATGAATATCTGGCTGTTCAAAATTGATACTGCCGGCATTCTTCAATGGGAGAAGTATTTTGGTTCATCAAGTGGGGCTGTACAAATAGTTCCAGCCGATCTGGATAATTATTACATCTTCGGTTCTACAGATTCATCAGTTACATCCCCCACTCATTTGCCTAATGGAGGATTGTGGTATATTAAAATTGATGGAAATGGTAATAAAATCTGGGACAAGGTAGTTGGTAGTGATAATATGGTGTTAGGCGCTGGAGCATTTTGCATACCAACATTCGATAACGGGATACTTTCGTTAACTAATCTTGTAGGCGTTGGAGGCGATATTACTAATTCTTTTGGATTTTGGGATGCCTGGTTGTTAAAGTTAAATGCACAGGGTACTATTGAATGGGATTTTACTTTGGGTACTAATGGTTACGATATTGGCGGACTTCCCATGCAAACATCTGATAGCGGGTATCTTATCCCAATGGCTAGCGCTGACGGGACAACAGGAAATATAATTTGCGACCCACCGCCTCAACCTACAATTAATAGCAGGGCTGTCGTGGTTAAATTGGATGTCAACCGCAATATTCAATGGCAACAGTGCCTGAGTTCTTCAAATAGTCTAGATTTTAAATGTGCTATAGAAGTAGCGGATGGATATATTATTGGAGGTAGTGCTTATGCTGGCGATGGAGCTGCTGAAGGCGCGGGATACCATTTGGGTTACAACAACCAGGGGGAGCAAACTGCTGATTTATGGCTTCGTAAAATTGATTTTGACGGAAACTTAATCTGGCAAAAGTGTTATGGAGGCTCGGGAAACGATTGGCCATTAAAACTCATAAAAACTACTGATGGCAATGTGGTAATATTTGGACAAACACAATCCCGTGATGGAGATGTTAACGGTTTGCATGCCGATCAACCTTATCTGTACCCCCTTAGCGAAGATGTATGGATGCTCAAAGTAAACGGGACAACTGGCAACTTGCTTTGGAATCGGTGTATTGGTAGTGTTGCAAGGGAATTTTTAAACAATGGTGTATTGCAAAAAGATGACAAAAATTATATTTTAGCAATTCAAACGAAAGCCAGTTACAGAGACGATATTACTTGCGGAGACCCTGAATATGAGTTTTTCGCCTGGGTTTCGAGCATTACGGATACAACAGATTATGAAGGCATACACGATGTTGAGGACATTAGCCATTCAATAAAACTATATCCCAACCCTGCCAACGATTTTATTACACTGGAAATTCCGTATCAATATGATAAACAGAATTTTCAGGCCACACTAATTAACAGTGAAGGAAAAATAATAAAGACTCTTTTGCTATCGGGTGCCAGACCATATTTCAATACAGCCAATTTACCTTCAGGATTATATTTGCTGAGGATAGAGAATCAGAATATAAAAGCAAGCATGAGGTTTATCAAAAATAAAGGTTGATATTGGTTACCTACCCTTCGCAGCCAAGCACATTGGCAAGTCGCACATACTTGCACCAATGCCTAAACTTGCCAAAGAGCTTGCCTGCCCTGACACACAGATAAAAGAACGCCCTGTTGCTAACAAATAAGACTTAAACGCAGTCGTGGTGACTAAAGTAAAATCGCAGTCCTGAGTATCTCACGACTGCGATTTAAGTAGGTGTTGAACTATACCGACCTACCAGAATGTTATTACATTTCGACTTTACTCAGTATAAGCATGGAGATTAAATGTTTTGCGCTGGTTCCAAGGTTGGTTTCAGGGTCAATATTCATGGTCAGGTCCATGCATGCAAAACAACCACAGGTGGTGGCCGTGGGTCCATTACACCGATATATTCAATAGTGTCGTGATTAATTCATCGACCTGTATTCTAAAGGAGTCATTCCAACCTCTTTTTTAAACATACGGGTAAAGTGTTGTGGATATTTAAAACCCAGTTCATACGCTATTTCGCTGATTGATTTTCCTTGGTCGAAAATCTTTTCTTTTGCTATGTCAATCAATTTTAGCTGGATATGTTCCAGTGCCGACTTTCCGGTTTCTTTTTTCAATAAATCACCTAAATAGTTGGGCGACAAGAATAATTTTTCTGCACAATAACTCACAGTAGGAGAGCCATGTTCAAGAGGTTTTTCTGATGCAAAGTACTCATCCAGTATTTTTTCAAACTTTACCAATACATCTTTATTTACATGGTTTCGGGTGATAAACTGTCGCTCATAAAAGCGTTTGCAATAATTTAGAAATAGCTCAATATACGAGACAATCAAGGTTTTGCTATGTGTGTCAATGGCATGTTCCAGTTCATAATTAATCTTGTCGAAACAATCATTTACAATAGTCCTTTCTCTTGTTGAAAGATGAAGGGCTTAGTTCACTTCGTATGAAAAGAATGTATAATCTTTTATGTTTCTACCTAACGATGTTCCATGTATCAGGTCGGGATGGAATATTAGAGCTTGACCTACGCCCTTGCGTTTCTCGCCGCTATCTTCAATTCCATAAACCTGTCCCGGTGCAACAAAAATCAAAGTGCCTTCCTCATAGTCATAGGTATTGCAGCCATAAGTCATGTTACCGCATTTCGCATCTTTTAAAAACACGGCATACACCCCCATTTGCCTCTTGAAAAAGCAAAAAGGTTCGGTTTTCGAAAAATAAACAATACTTATTAATGGGTGTAATGTATATTAGCCCGTAAAAAAAACGAGCAGTAAAAAATAGCCTAAAAAGTTACTAAGAATAGCTCTATTTTACTTTAAATGAGTTCAAAAAGAGAAAAATAGAACTTTTCAAGCCTGATTTTTAAAGTTTAGAATCGATTTTTTACTATAAAAGTGGTGAACTAGTTTTTGTGGTAGTTTTGCAACAGTCTCGTACTCTGGTTCTGAGTCACTATTTCAAGATGGATTGACCGACGAGAATGTCGTGTTTGGCTCTTGCTATGTCAGTTCCAGCATAATCTCCTCCACTGTTTTATCTTTTCCGTTGAGGAAGATGTCGCGATGAAAATGGCTCATTTCTTTCATACAGCTTGCCAGAACGGCTTTTTGTGAAGTTGATAAGTTGGTAGAGAGTAAGGTTGCGCTTCTTTGCAAATTGGGGTAGATGCGGAGGAGCTCATTTCGCCCTTTATCAGTAATAAATACAAGCATACTGCGTTTGTCTGACTCGTTACGTTGCTGCTTGATTAAGTTTTTTTTGAGCAACCGTTTTATAATTTCGTTTCCGGATGTTTTTTCCATAACATTCATGTTATTCAACTCAGTTTTAGAAAGACTTTCACGGTGGAGGAGTGGCATCAGATAGGTGTACTCATCCATAGTTTGCATGAGCGAGTCTTTCAGCACTTTTTTTATGTAAAATTTTGAATAACGATGCAGCAAACTTACGTGCTGGGCAATCTCTACTTCTGTTGAATAATGTTGCTCATTCTTTTCGGTGCTACATAAGTAGGCTATAAAATTGCTCATTTCGGGAGTTTCGTTTTCCGAAAGCGAATGTTCAAACTTTTCGAGTTCTTCAATTAACTGCAGCAAAATTTCTTTTGTTTTCATACAAATCTCCAATATTAGTGCGCAAATGTACTAATTTTAAATAATAATGCAAATATATTTGGATATTAGTACGTAAATGTCTTTCTTTGCATGGAAAATAAATCAATATGGATATTGCTGCTCGTCTTAAGAATGCCGGAAAAGAATATAAAACAGGCGATACAACTATTGTGGCGCTGGAACCAACTACGGTGGAGTTTCGCACAGGAGAAATAACACTTATTGTTGGTCCTTCAGGTTCGGGTAAGACTACGCTGTTATCGTTGTTGGGCTGCGTTATTTATCCAACCACAGGAGATGTGTGGGTGGGCGACACCTGTGTGAGCAAACTTTCAGAGAAGGAGTTAGCAAAGTTGCGTTTAGAACATATAGGTTTTGTATTTCAAGGATTTAACCTGCTTGCACCTCTTAACGGACTCGAAAATGTAATGCAACCACTCATTTTGCAGGGCATGAACCAAAAAATCGCCAAAAAGAGAGCATTGGAACTTATTCGCACCTTTAACATGGAAGAAAGAAAAAACAATCTTCCCCGCAACCTAAGTGGTGGACAACAACAACGTATAGCTGTTGCTCGTTCGCTTATCACCAATCCGCAACTTCTGTTGTGTGACGAGCCTACGGCATCGTTAGACCAATCTAGCGCAAAACAGGTCATGGAGATGTTGC
>JBAXYX010000080.1:0-10159 GCA_041670625.1 Lentimicrobiaceae bacterium
GATTACGTTACCATTTACAATGAGGCAGCCAATAATGACAATGCCTACCTACTTCCTACATTGCAACGCCGATTAATAACAGCGGAAGAGGCAGCAACCTTTTCTGATGTAAATTACCTGGATGAGCTACTCACTACTGCCCCTATAAATTCACATGAGCTTTCTGTTTCAGGGGGTGATGAAAAGACGAATTTCCTGATTTCCACCTCTCTGTTTGCACAGGATGGGATCATTAAAAATACAGGTTATGATCGTGAAACAGCAAGGATAGATGTTAACACAGAGGCAAGGAAATGGCTTACTGTTGGTATCAGTATGTTGGCCGGTATATCCAGCAATAATATTATCGGAAGTTCAGGCGATGGATATGGCGGTAATGGTGGTAGTGTAATCAGGTATGCTTTGTTTCGCAATCCGGCAATCCCTGTTAAATTTCCTGATGGAACTTATGTTGATCGCCCTTCGTATTATTTCGTCGATCCGGTCACCGGTGATCCACAATCAGTTTATGATTCATTTCTGGGTGACGGTTACAACCCGATAGGGATGGCTGATTATAACGACAACAACAAGAAAGAAGACAGCTACTTGGGTAAAACCTATTTTATCATAAAGTTTAATGATAAACTGAGCTTTACTACAAACCTGGGTATGGACTATCACAATTTGAATACACGCCGTTTTAGTCAAACATGGGGATCAGAAAATCGTATTAACAGTAAAAACACTCTTGACGTCAGCAATGAAAGAGCGGTCAACTGGACTATCAATAATGTGTTCAACTATGAAACCAAATTTGCGGAAGAACATACATTTTCGGCAATGGCTGGATTTGAAGCTATAAAAAATAGCGGTAAGGTACTTTGGGCACATGATTATAATTTCCCTATACAGGAGAAAGAGTTGATCTATATCGGAAACGGACTTGATGATGAGATCAGCACACAGAGCGAATACGCTTCAACACTTGCCTCTTTTTTAGGCAGAGTCAGTTATAATTACAAAGAGAAATACTACGTTTCAGGGACTATACGTCGGGACGGTTCATCAAGATTTACTAAAGATAATCGGTGGGGGACTTTCTATTCATTGTCAGGCGGATGGGTGATGAAGGAAGAAGCATTTTTGGCTGATGTGGACTGGATTACGAATCTGAAATTGAGAGTAGGATATGGTGCTATCGGGAACCAGGATATTGGACTTTATGCTAACGTTGACAGGATGTCGCCTAATTACAATTATCCGTATGGTGGTGTATCTAATATCGGGTATGCACAGAGTGCCCTTGGAAACGAAAACTTGATTTGGGAGACCAGTTATCAATACAATGCAGGGGTTGATTTAGAAACATGGAAAGGTGCACTTTCATTGTCACTCGATTATTTCTATAAAGTAACTGAGAATATGTTGGTACATGCCCCCATTCCTCCTTCAGTCGGTTATGCCAGTGCTGCATGGATTAACAGTGGCTCCGTATTGAATACAGGGGTGGAACTTGAAGCTGAGTATAAACAGAATAAACGCGATTGGGGCTATTCAATAGGAGGAAACGTGACGTACCTTCATAACGAAGTCTTAGCCATTGACGCTCCTGCTTTTAACGGAAGAGTTGAATCAGGGATTACTTGCACTAAAACGGATGTAGGGCAACCTATTGGTTCATTCTATCTGCTTGAAATGGAGGGTATCTTCCAAAATGAGACCGAAATATTACTCTCGGCAGTACAAGGTAGCAACATCAGACCAGGTGATGTAAAATTCAAGGATCAAAATGGTGACAGTAAAATTGACGAAGCAGACAGGGTTTATCTGGGAAGCGCTATCCCTAAGCTTGCTGGAGGGGTTAATTTCTCTGTTAATTATCATAACTTCGATATGAGCGTATTCTTTCAGGGTACTTATGGCAATAAAATTTATGTACAGGTAAACCAGGATATTGAAGGATTTTACCGTGGATTCCCGGTAACACAACGCTATTTTGATGAACGCTGGACAGGCGAGGGTACTTCCAACACACAACCGCGGGCATCATGGTCAGGCAAAGCAAATAATGCAAAACCATCATCACGTTTTCTGGAAGATGGTTCGTACGTCAGACTGAAAAACCTTCAGATAGGTTATACCATTCCTGAAAGTGTACTTAAAGTTACAGGCTTTGATAAAGCAAGGATTTATTTATCAGGTACCAACCTGTTAACATTGACCGGGTACTCGGGACTTGATCCTGAAATGACGGTGAGTGACAACTCCACCAGCGAAGGCGATATGGCAGCCGGCATTGACTGGGGCACCTATCCTTCAGCAATTACTGTAATGTTTGGAATTGACATCACCTTTTAATTTGATCAGGCTATGAAAAAGATTTTTATAAAACTATCAAACACGTTAAGATACAGAACCATGAAGATGTGCAGTATTGAAAAACGAGTTATTGGAGCAAAAGCAGGATCCATACTACTGATTTCATTACTCTTAGTAATGAGTTCATGTGAAAAATTCCTGACCGAAGACCTAAAGGGCGAATTTTCAACCAACACCTTTTACAAAAATGATATCCAGGCTTTGCAGGCATTGACGGGGGTTTATCACGCCATTTCATTCACCAATTCAGATAATGTATTATGGGTATTTGGTGATGTTGCCTCTGATGATGCAGTAAAAGGAGGATTTGGAGGTGACCAGACCGAAATAACTTATATAGATGAGTTTAATGCCAATTCAAGCAACGGAATGATTAAGATTTACTGGACCTGTGTGTATGATGCCATAGCACAAGCAAATAATGTGATTACCAATGTGCCGGCAGTTCCCATGGATGAGGCCCTTAGAAACCGTATTATAGGAGAAGCTAAATTTATCAGGGCATACAGTTATTTTAACCTTGTTAATATATTCGGTAAAGTACCTCTTAAATTGGAACCCCAGCTTACACAGGAAGCAATCCATGTACCATTGAGTGAGGTATCTGCCATATATAGTCAGATTGAGACTGACCTTACCGATGCTGCAAAGGTATTACCAGAATCGTATGGTTCAGCCGATGTAGGTCGGGCTACCAAAGGTGCAGCATATGCCATGTTGGGCAAAGCTTGCCTGTATCAAGAAAAATGGGGAGAAGCCATAGGTTACTTCCATCAGGTTGAAGCAATAGGAGGATATGGTTTACTTAATAACTATGCAGATAATTTTAAGCTGGCATTTGAAAACAGCAAGGAGTCTATTTTTGAAATTCAGCATCTTACTAACCAGATTCCAGGCACCGGGAGTACATTAAACCAATGGTTTGCTCCTTTTAAAGAGGGTGGGTATTTCTTTAATGCTCCTACGCAAAGTTTGGTTGATTCGTATGAAAGAAGCACTACCGGTGATGTTGATCCCCGCCTTGATGCAAGTATTGGTCGTGACGGGCAGATGTGGTTGAACGGGGAAGTATTCAGTTCCTCCTGGTCAGAAGCTACGGGATACCTTACTAAAAAGCACCAGCAACCGCTCTCAGAAGTGTCTTCTTCATTGAAAGGCGATGGCGACCTCAACTATATTTACTTACGCGTGGCAGATATGCTTTTAATGAAAGCGGAAGCTTTTAATGAAAGTGGTAATGCCGATTCAGCATTAGTAAACCTGAATAAAGTAAGGTTGCGTGCAAGGCGTAGTTTCAACGGAACTATACCCGATGATTTACTGAAAGATATTACTACCACCAACAAGGAACAATTAAGAATTGCTATCAGGAAAGAACGCAGGGCTGAAATGGCACAGGAGTTCCACCGTTACTTCGATTTAATGAGGTGGGGCAAGACTGTTGCTGAGGCTGCACTTGGAACTGATTTTAATTATGAAGAAGATAGATATTTACCCATACCACAGGCCGAGATAGATGCAAATCAGGCCCTTAATTAACGTACATTTTAATCAATCAACACAATCGATCACTATTTAAAAACAAAACAAATTATGAAAATGAAAAATTTGACGAGATTACACACTCTGCTGCTTATGCTGGTCGTAAGTTCAGCAATGATCCTAGGGTCTTGTAAAAAAGACGATGATGATAAAATTGTTGAAGGTGATAAGACTGAACTCAATGCATTGATTGCAGAAGCACAAGTATTGGCCGATGGAGCCACTACTGCTGATTATCCTGAAGCAGCTATTACAACCTTCAAAACAACTTTAGCAACCATTAAAACAACGGCTGCAACATCACTTACCCAAGTTCAGATTGATAACCTGTTAACTCAGTTAAGTGCAGCTATTACTACCTTTAATTCAAAAGCTTATGGCTTTATTGATGAGGCACTTTATCTGAATGCCGGTTGGCATTTTGACGAAGGAACCGGTACTATCGCTACCGCATTTTCAAGTACTGCACATGTAGGTACTTTTACAAAAGGGAATCCAACGGTGTTTGGAGCTGACGCTATGATGCCAAGTTGGGCTGATGGTGTAATCGGCAAAGCTGTTTTATTAAACAAAGGTGGACACCTTGAAGTTCCTTATTCAGCTTCATTCTTGCCTGCCAACATTACCATTTCAGTATGGGTTAACCCTCTTGAAATTTATGAGAACAATTATATCGTTTCACAGAACTTCTGGAACGGGTATAAACTTCAAACCCAGAGCGTTGGGAAACCTTTCTTTACCTATAAAACTGTCGATGGTAATATCATTGATAAGGATAATGTAGATGGAGGTAGTGTGGTAGTTAATCAATGGAATCACATTGTTGTTTCATTGAATTCCGTATCTAAAGAACTCAAGTTCTACCTTAATGGTGAACTCTCTTACACATGGACTGCTACTGATGGTATTTTACCTTTAACACAGACCCTTACTGATCCTGATCCACAGGCATTTCTTATTGGTTGTGTAGCAACTGATGCTCAAATTGCAACATGGTCATGGTCTGAAACCCCAACTTCACTTGGCTATTTTAAAGGCTCTGTTGATGAATTGAAAGTCTACAATATTGCACTTTCTGATGGTCAGATAGCTAAACTTTATAATGACGAAAAACCGTAATTGGTTGGTTGATTAATTAAATGTGTGTGTGAGGGAAAGGCTCAACAGGTCCGGCATAGTAATATGAAGACCGGTTAAGCCTTCCCTTTTTATACACAAAGTAATCAGAATACTCAGCATGGTGGCCTTTGAGTAATCATATAAAGTTATACCTGATGAAACGCTATTTAAAGATATTACTGATACCGGCGTGCTTACTGCTTTTTTCAAACGCTTGCTTTAGCCAGAAACAATCTGTTGATGGACAGACCTGGTGGAAAGAAGGAGTGTTTTACCAGATATATATGCCTTCATACCAGGATAGTAATGGGGATGGAATCAGCGATTTTGAAGGCATGACTTCACGATTGGGCTATCTCCAATCATTAGGTGTCAAAGGTATCTGGCTTACCCCTTTCCTGAATTCACCTAAAGTTGATAATGGTTATGATGTAGCAGATTATTACCGAATAGACCCTGTTTATGGCAACCTTGATGATTTTCGCGCTTTCCTTAATGAGGCACATAAACATGGCATCAGAGTGATTATGGACATGGTAGTTAACCATACATCCACCGATTGTGAATGGTTTAAGGAATCACGCAAATCAAAAGACAACCCTTACAGGAATTATTATATCTGGCGTGATACACCCAACAACTGGGAATCCTTCTTTGGAGGTGGAGCCTGGGAAAAGGATACCCTCACCAACCAATGCTACTACCATAAGTTTGATGTACGAATGGCTGACCTCAACTGGTCCAATCCACAGGTAGTAGAGGAAATCAGGAATGTTTTGAGGTTTTGGCTTGATATGGGAGTCGACGGATTCAGAATGGATGTTATCAACTTCCTTACTACTGACGGGATAGGGGAGGATAATCCAATGAACAAAGGGAAACAGGAACATATCCATGATGTGGATCAGCCCGGTGTGAAAGATGCCATGCGTATTATAAAAGCTACCATCAATGAATACAATGACCGGTTTATTGTAGGCGAGATTGGCAGTGATAAACTGGAGGTGCTGACTCAGTATCAAGATCCCGGTCTTCTGGATGTGGTGTTTAACTTCAACTTTGGAAGTATCCCCGAGTTTTCGGTTCAAAGGATTTTTAATGAGATGAAATGCATGGAAGCCTGTATGCCAGGTTACCCCACCCTCTTCTTTGGAAGCCATGATATGCCCAGACTGATGAACCGGCTTGCTGAAGGAAATACAGCAAGGGCACAGGCACTGGCAGCACTGATACTTACCGCTAAAGGAATTCCTTTTGTTTATTATGGCGAAGAAATAGGAATGGGAAACATCATAGCCGGTTCTTTTGAAGAGATGGTTGATATACAGGGTAAAACCCATTATGGACTTGCCTTAAAGGAAGGAAAAACAGAACAAGAAGCACTTATTGAAGGGAACAACAATAACAGAGACAAGTCACGTAGTCCTATGCAATGGGATAGTAGCTACAACGCAGGTTTTACCACCGGCAGGCCGTGGATAAAAGTAAATGAGAATTACCGAACGGTAAATGTCAAACAATCTGAGTTGCAGCCGAACTCCCTGCTTCACACATACAAAGCCCTGATAGAACTCAGGAACAAGGAAAAAACACTTCAATACGGCCATTATGACCAACTGATACGTCATGATGACCTGATTCAGTTTACCCGTACCCTGGGGAGTGATCATATAACGGTGATCATCAACTTTGGTAACCAAACAAGAGTCCGGTTGCCCAAAGGCGCAAAAACTCTCATGGGAGAGCCAAAACTTGCACCCAATAGTTTCATCATATATCGGCATGAAGCGAAAAGTTTAAAGACTTCAACCCAACGTGATAATGCCGTGATAAGAATTGACTAAGAACCTGATAAGAACGTGATAAGATCTTAATAAGAGCCTGATAAGAACGAAATAAGTACCTGTTATGAAGAGAATAAGGCCCTGATAAGAACGAAATAGGAACCTGTTATGAAGTGAATAAGACCCTGATAATGCTGTGATAAGACCTGAATAAGAACCTGATAAGAACGAAATAAGTGCTTGTTATGAACTGAATAAGTACCTGATATGAAGTGAAAACTAACCTGAAAATGACGTGATAAGATCTTAATAAGAGCCTGATAAGACCTCAATACTTCTTCGCAAAACATTGAAATTATGAAAAACATACTGCTAAACCTCGCATTCCTATTTGCTTCATTGCAATTAGTTGCACAAACAGGTCAACTTACTATTAGTCGCATCAGTCAAATGCCTGATTTGCCGGTACCACTGCAAATAAGAGATTGGAATGCAGTAACGGTCAATTATGATAGTTACGTGTTTGACCTGGATAAAGCGGGACCATACCTGCCTCTTATACGTCTGGGTACGCAGGGACAATTTAACTACCCGGACAATATACCCCTGTTTCTTGATACTTACGTGGGTGCGGCTGATCACCCTGATCAGGCAGAAGCTATTAACATCATTCCGGCTATTGTTGGGGCTTCCTTGGCAGGCATCGATAAAAGCAACCAGAATGGGTATAATTGGGTGGCTAAGACCAAAGACTTTTACAATCTGGAGAACGGGCAGAATGTTTATCTGAATAGTTATTCAACCACATCGGGAGGAGATTGGTGGTATGACATAATGCCCAACGTTTATTTTTATCAGCTAAACTATCTGTATCCCGATGCAGTACAAGAATTCAACACTCAGTTTACTACAGTAGCTGACCAGTGGTTGTATTGCGTAAATCAACTGGGGGGGAGTACCACTCCATGGACGGTCCCTTACATGAACTATCGCGCTTTTAACCTGGCAACAGGCATGCCACTTGCCTCAGGGGTTGCAGAGCCGGAATCGGCAGGCAGCATAGCATGGCTACTTTATAATGCCTACCTGGAAACCGGTAGTAGAAAGTACTTTGAAGGTGCCCAGCTTGCTATGGACTTTTTAGGAGGCTTTGCATCCAACCCCGCTTATGAACTCCAGCTTCCATATGGAACACTGGCCGCAGCAAGGATGAATGCGGTAGAGGGTACTAATTATCCCTTGCAAAAGATGCTTGACTGGTGTTTTGACAGAGGCGCTTTGCGTGGATGGGGTTCCATTACCGGTAATTGGGGCGGTTATGATGTATCAGGACTGATAGGTGAAGCTAATGATGCAGGTGATGACTATGCTTTTATAATGAATGGATTCCAGCAAACGGCTGCCTTGGCACCGCTGCCGAAGTATGATAAACGTTATGCACGAGCCATAGCTAAATGGATACTGAATGTTACGAATGCAAGCAGACTTTTCTACTGGAATTCCCTGCCAGAGGACAAACAGGATTCCTATGCATGGGCATCAGCCAATGATCCGGATGCATGTTTACCTCATGAATCGATGAAGGAAGTGTGGTTGGGGAAAACACCTTATGCTACCGGTGATGCTATCCGAGGAGGGTGGGCAGCAACCAACCTCTCACTTTATAGCGGCTCAAGTGTGGGTTATATGGCTGCAGTGGTAAAAGCAACCAATATACCTGAAATTCTGCAGATTGATTTGAACAAGACTGATTTTTATGGTGATAATGCTATTCCTGCATTCTTGTATTTCAATCCTTCGCAGGAAGCCGGTCAGGTGCAGGTCAGCCTGCCTGATGGGACATTCGGAGTGTACGAAGCTATTACAGAAACGGTGCTTAGTACAAACGTTTCAGGTACTTATACGCTATCAGTCCCGGCAGGGGAAGTACGGTTGATCCGACTGTTCATGTCCGGCCTTGAACCTCAGGTCATTAATAATCGATTGTATGCAGGTGATAACGTGCTTGACTATCATTACCAATACAACTATTCCCTAAACCTTCGGATTAAAGGACTTTCAACGGATCAGAACCCGGCAGTTATTAATTCTGTATTTCAGGCTTATTGTGAACCCGGTAATGTAAATAATGGCGATCCGGTCACCTTTGAATGGTATATGGATGATGTGTTGATGGAAGGAGCGGACCAGTCGCATGTACAGATTACAGCGCCAGGGACACCTGCACAAATCGTACTGAAGTGCAGAGTTACATCCAACAGTCAGGTGGCTGAAGACACCTTGCACATCCAGGTGGTCGATCATTTACTTATTCCGCCTGTGGTAAACGGGATACAGGCAGCATCAAAATATACCCCCACCGGCGACTACAACAACTTCACTGCTCTGGTGGAACCGGCAGTGGGGGAAGTGCTGGAGTATAAATGGACCGTATCTGACGGGGTATTGAGCCAATCGACAGGAAACACGGTCAGTTGGCAGGCTCCTGAATATCCGGTTGTGGCAACCATTACCCTGCAGGTCACAAACCAGGATATGCTTTCTACCACAGTCACTTCAGGTGCCTTGGTGAAGAATACCGCATTAGAAGCTCAAACTCCCCTGATCTGGTATCCCTTTGATTGGGATGATCTTAATCATGCAGCTGATCGCTTTCATGCAACCGTATCGGGTGTAAGCAAAACAACCGACGCCCGTGGAGAGCTCTCTATGGCATACAGGTTTACTACAGGATCGAATATCATCTACACAGCGAATCACAATGACCTGAATTTTAGTAATGCGGTGAGTTTAAGTTGCTGGATTAAATGCGAACAACTTGGCTCAGAACGATTTATTATCTCACATGGTTCATGGCAGCAGCGGTACAAACTATCCGTGACGCCTGAGGGTTATCTGCGCTGGACTGTCAAAACGAGTTCAGGGGTATCAGACCTGGATGGTTCAGCACCCATAGAACTTAACCGCTATTATCATGTTACGGCTATATATACCGGGTTTTCAATGGAGTTGTATATCGATGGTGAACTGGATACCTATAAATCATTCTCAGGTGACATACAACATTCCACATTGCCACTTACTATTGGCAGAATGGATAATCTAGAGACCCTCTATTCATGGCTTGGAAGTATAGATGAAGTAAAGTTGTGGAATACTGAAATACCCATAAGTCAGGTAGCAGCGCTGAAAACCCTATGGTCTTCACCTATCGGAATAGAGGAAACGGGATCTGTAATGAACCTGTATCCAAATCCTGCCCGTGATGTATTTTATGTAGAGATGGATGCGAATACCGGAGTGAAGAGTGCTTCACTATGTATGCCGGATGGGAGGGAGGTGCTGAACCCGGA
>JBAXYX010000081.1:0-10152 GCA_041670625.1 Lentimicrobiaceae bacterium
CTTTACAAAAGCCCGATTACACAAGAACAATTTACTTCTGACAGTGAAACTAAAACTATAGGACGTTTAAGTTCACAGAAAGTAGGGCCTACCATAGCTGATGACATTAAACAAGGTGCTGTATGGGCTGTTTTCATTGCCTTAATTGTAATGTTTATTTATATAGCTATCCGGTTTAAAAAGTGGGAATATGGTTTATCAGCAGTGATTTCACTGTTCCATGATACCCTGATTACAATAGGATTATTTTCAATCTTTTGGGGTATTTTACCATTTAACCTTGACGTTGACCAATCATTCATTGCAGCGCTGTTAACTATAATCGGTTACTCTATTAATGATACCGTTATTATCTTTGACCGAATCAGGGAATACCGTGGATTGTATCCAAAACGTGATCTTAAGGTTAATATGAACGATGCAATCAACAGCACATTGGGTAGAACTTTCAACACATCAGGAACAACCCTGGTAGTATTACTTGCCATCTTCATCTTTGGTGGTGAAGTAATCAGAGGATTCGCCTTTGCCCTTTTGATTGGTATTGCAATCGGTACTTATTCTTCAATCTTTAACGCTGCTGCATTGTCGTATGACTTTATCACAGCTTCAACTCACAGAAAAGAAAGAAAAGCACTTAAAGCTAAAAAAGTAAAGTAAATAATAATTAGTAAAGAAAAAGCTACCTCAATAAGGGTAGCTTTTTCTTTTTACATATAATTGCTTATCTTTACATTTCTAAAAGCTAATCCATGTTCGGTAACACTCTTTTATTTCTTGATCTGAGCAGTGGGGTATTCCTGCTCATTATACTTGTAGCTTTCATTATCTTTTTTACTTACCGTATACCGGAAATAGCAAGAAAAACAAGTCGCACTCTCAATAAGATGAATTGCGCTTGGAGTGAAATTTCACCTGTAATCACGAAAGGAACACATTCAATTCCCTCAGTATTAAAGACTACACATGATTTAACAATAACAGGGACTTAAATTGCTCATGGTCTTGACAAATCATAAAGACCTGTGGACTATAACAATAATGAACCTTTAACAGGCGTTAAACCTGAAAGAGAAAAAGACAAACAATTATTTAACCAATAGAATTACAAACCAACGAGTTATAAATCAGTATAATATAACTTCATTCATGAGTACGCGATCCATTATATCCCTATTAATCTTGTTGCTTCTTGCTTCACCTGATCTTTCAGCTCAAACCAGACGATTGGCAGCAGCGGATGATGCCTTCAACACTTTTCAGTATACCAGTGCTGTTAGCAGGTATAAGAAAGCATATTCACGCACAAAAAGCCGTCCCGAGAAGGATAGAATATCATTCAAAATGGCTGAATGTTACAGAATGATGAATGTTACAAAACGTGCTGAAGTAAATTACCGCCGCATGATTAAAAGTGATTATGCACGCAAAAATCCTATTGTATATCTGAATTACGCTGATATGCTTAAAGCTAATGAGAAATATGATCTGGCTTTAGAATACTATGCATTGTATGCTGAAAATGTTCCTGATGACCCGCGGGGTACTAATGGTGTTGAGTCATGCAACTTGGTAAAGGAATGGATTGACAATCCAACCAAATATACGGTTGAGAATATCAAGAAGGTAAACTCAAAAACTGATGATTTTGCTGCTGCATACACTGATAAATTCTATAATGCAATAATTTTTACCTCTACCCGTGAAGGTAGTACCGGTAAAAGTGTTGATGGATGGACAGGTCAAAATTTCAGCGACTTCTTCCAATCTCGTCAGGATCGTAAAGATGAATGGAGTGAATCTGTACTCGCTGATAACGAAGGCAAATTAAATACAACCGCCAATGAAGGAACACCTGTCTTTAACAGTAGTTTCAGCACTATGTATTATACCCGTTGCGGAAATGAAACTTCTGAAAGCTCAAACTGCAGAATATTCAGAATCAAACGCACAGGCCGCGGATGGGGTGAGGCACAAGTTATTGACCTTGGAGCTGACACTACAATCACTAACGGGCATCCTGCGATCAGCAATGATGAGTTGACTCTTATTTTTTCAAGTGACCGCCCCAATGGACAAGGAGGTAAGGATTTATGGATTACTACCAGAACTTCTTCAGGTGACAAGTTCAAAAAACCATTGAACATGGGTGCATTAGTGAATACCCCAGGTGATGAAGTGTTTCCTTTTTTACGTAATGACACAACGCTCTATTTCGCATCTAACGGTCATCCGGGTCTGGGAGGACTTGATATCTTTAGAACTACCATGAGAGATGGTGAATGGACAAAACCCGTTAACCTTCAAATACCTATGAACTCAAGTGGCGATGACTTCGCTATAGCCTTCAAACCAACGGATGACCAGGGAGTTTTTTCCTCTAATCGTAAAGGTGGCCGGGGTGGCGATGATATCTATTCATTTGTTAATCCTCCACTTATATTTACTCTTTCAGGAACGGTAAAAGATGATCGCACTTTACAATTTGTGCCCATGGCTTCTGTAAGGATGGTCGGTTCCGATGGGTCATCTGTTGAGGGTAAAACAGATCCTAAGGGCTTTTATTCGTTCAGCAAATCACAAATACAGCCAAATACAACTTACGAACTCACTGTAATAAAAGAAAATTATTTTAATAAGAAAGCTCGGGAAACAACTGTAGGCCTTGTGAAGAATAAAGATTTTGTTATTGATTTTATGCTTGCACCAATACCTGAAAAACCGGTTGTTCTTCCTGACATCCTGTACGACCTTGCTAAATGGGATTTAAAACCACAATACCAGGATTCATTACAAGGCCTTATCAAAACTTTGCTGGATAATGAAACCATTGTTATTGAATTAGCAGCACATACAGATGCTCGTGATAATGAAGAACGTAATGATATACTTTCACAACGAAGAGCTGAATCAGTAGTCAACTACCTGATTGAACGTGGTATTGACCCACAAAGACTCGTTGCAAAAGGTTACGGTGAAAGGGTTCCCCGTACTTTGGCGCATGATGTCCGCAAGGATGGATTCTTATTTAAGGAAGGCACCGTATTAACAGAACAATTTATTGAATCGCTACCAACTACTCCTGAAAAAGAAGCTGCTCATGCCCTGAATCGTCGTACTGAATTTAAAGTGTTAAGCAAGGATTTTGTTCCTAAAGCTAAGAACCGGGAATTTACTCAACAAAAGGTTGAGATTAAGCTGAATCCTGAAGACAATATTGTTAAGCTTACCTCTGGAAAAGGAGGTTCACTTATGATCCCAACCATTATCAATGGTATTACTGTAAATGTTATGTTTGATCCTAATGATCGCGGCTTTATCTTTTCATTATCTGAAGCTCAGAAACTCTTACAGTCAGGTGCTATTACCAAAGATGACTTTGCAGGTGATGCCAATGTGGTACTTGCTGAAGGAAGTATTACCGATAAAGCTGTATTCAGGATAAAGGAAATGAGGATAGGTGGACGTACTGCTACTAACATAGAAGCATCAGTTTCACACAAGTTGACAGAAGGGGTGATTATGGGCGAAAGCACCATTAATATGCTGGGGCTCTTTAAAATTGATCAGGCCGGTAAGCAACTTATTTTTAATTAGTTATTAAGGAAGGTAATGAGTCAGGAATCACGTTATATACGAAGGGGCGTATCAGCCGACAAAGAGGATGTTCATAATGCTATTAAGAATGTTGACAAAGGAATTTTTCCGGGAGCTTTTTGTAAAATAATCCCTGATATCCTGGGAAACGATCCCTTATGGTGTAATATCATGCATGCCGATGGAGCGGGTACAAAATCATCATTGGCTTACCTCTATTGGAAAGAAACAGGCGACCTGTCTGTTTGGAAGGGTATTGCACAGGATGCTGTGGTAATGAATACTGATGACCTGCTTTGCGTGGGTATCACTGATAATATATTAATTTCAAGTACTATAGGCCGTAATAAGCAATTGATTCCAGGTAGTGTTATCGCTGAGATTATTAATGGAACTGAAAGTTTTCTTGAGCAACTTAGAGAATACGGTATTAGTATATGGTCAACCGGTGGTGAAACTGCTGACGTGGGCGACCTGGTAAGAACTATCATTGTTGATTCAACGGTTACTGCCAGGATTAAACGTGACCAAGTTATTTCAAACCATCAAATTGCTCCCGGTGATTTAATTGTAGGTTTATCTTCATCAGGAAAAGCTAACTATGAAGATGCATACAATGGAGGAACAGGTAGCAATGGCTTAACTTCGGCAAGGCATGACATGTTGTCTGACCAGTATGCTCAAAAATATCCTGAATCATTTGATCCTTCATTACCTGAAGACTTAGTATATAGCGGAAAAATCAATCTTTTGGACCCTTCGCCTGTTGAAGGGCTGGATTTTGGTAAACTTCTGCTCTCCCCTACCCGCACATATGCACCGGTTATCAAACAGGTGCTTGATGAATTAAGACCTCACATTCATGGAATGGTCCATTGTTCGGGAGGTGCTCAAACCAAAGTACTTCATTTTATTAACAACCTGCATGTTATAAAAAATAACCTGTTTGATATACCTCCATTATTCCAAATAATCCGGGAACAATCAGATACGCCCTTACATGAAATGTATAAGGTTTTCAATATGGGGCATCGCATGGAAATCTATATTCCACCTCAGTTCGCTGAAAGAGTAATCGATATTTCCGAATCTTTTGGAATTGAGGCAAGGATTGTGGGCCGTTGTGAAGCATTCACCGGCAAAAGACTTACCATCCACAGTCAGGAGGGTATTTTGGAATACTAACACTTCCAGGAACACTGACTGCCCATTTCGACCGTATTCTCAGGTTCAAAATGAGGCCCTCTGGAATACTGACTGTTTCAGGAATATTGACCTCATTAAATTGATTATTAATCATTTGACTACTCACTCAGGTTGTTATCCGTTCGAGTATGGATTTATTGTACCTTTGCACCCTGAAAAATAAAAAATACTATGCTCGACAAGCTTGAAGCTATTTATGACCGCTACCTTAAGATTGAAAAGGAAATGAACAATCCCGAGGTAATGGCCGACATGAAAGCTTATATAAAATTAAGTAAGGATTATAAAGAACTCCAACCTGTTATAGAAGCTTACAAAAAATATAAGCTTATAGTTGATAACATTGCCTCTGCCAAGGAAATACTCTATCAGGAAAAAGATGAGGAATTCAGAGCGATGGCTAAGGAAGAATTTAATAGCCTCACGGAAAAACGAGATGCTATGGAGGAAGAAATCAGGATCATGCTGATTCCTTCTGACCCGGAAGACGGTAAGAATGCCGTGGTTGAAATAAGGGCAGGCTCTGGTGGTGATGAAGCCAGTATCTTTGCAGGTGATCTTTACAGGATGTATTCAAAGTACTGTGAAACCAAGGGCTGGAAGATTGATCTGGTTGATTGCACTGAAGGCACTGTAGGTGGTTTTAAGGAAATCATTGTCAATGTGAGCGGTGAAAATGTATATGGACAGTTAAAATACGAATCAGGTGTTCATCGTGTGCAGCGTGTTCCTCAAACTGAGACTCAGGGCAGGGTGCATACTTCAGCTGCTTCTGTTGCTGTATTACCCGAAGCCGATGAATTTGATGTTGACCTGAAACCATCAGACATCCGTAAGGATACCTACTGTTCTTCAGGACCTGGCGGACAGTCGGTAAATACTACTTATTCAGCAGTAAGGCTTACTCATGTCCCAACCGGAATTGTGGTTACATGCCAGGATCAGAAATCGCAGTTAAAGAACTTTGACAAAGCACTTACGGTATTACGTACTCGTTTATATGAGCAGGAATATAAAAAATACCTGGATGAAATTTCAAAGAAACGCAAAACCATGGTCTCTACAGGTGACCGTTCTGCCAAAGTAAGAACATACAACTATCCTCAAAGCCGTATTACTGATCACAGGATCAATCTTACTGTATATAACCTGACTACTTTTATGGATGGAGATATTCAAGGAATGATTGATGCATTGCAATTAGCTGAAAATGCTGAGCGATTGAAAGAAGCAGTAGGATAAAAAAGCATTAAAGTTACTTAACAATAAAACACCCTGACAGTATTAGGGTAAAGAGCGAATCTGATTAATCATTTAATCGTTAAAAAACAATCATTGAAATTATGAACAGGGAACATCTTATTCAACTGATTAAACGTAAACGCTCATACCTTTGTGTAGGTCTTGATAGCGATATAGTAAAGATTCCTCAACATTTGATGGGTACTGATGATCCGGTATTCGAATTTAACAAGCAGATTATACAATCAACTATCCAATTCACAGTTGCATATAAGCCTAATCTTGCCTTTTATGAAGCCCGCGGATTAGCAGGAATGCAAAGCCTGTACAAAACCATGCAGTTTTTAGAACAATACAGGGATGAGTGCTTTGTAATTGCTGACGCAAAACGTGGAGATATTGGAAATACTTCTGCCCAATATGCCCATGCATTCTTCGATAAGCAATCATCAGGATTTGAGTTTGATGCTATCACGGTAGCTCCTTATATGGGCGAAGATTCAGTAGGCCCTTTCCTGAAATTTGATGGTAAATGGGTAGTTATTCTTGCATTGACTTCCAACAAAGGAGCTAATGATTTTCAACTCACAGTCGACCACGACAATACCAAGCTATTCGAAAATGTATTAAGTACTTCTTCACACTGGGGCACCTCTGAAAATACCATGTATGTTGTTGGTGCTACTCGTGCAGAAATGCTCACTGCTATTAGAAAGATTGTTCCTGATCATTTTCTGTTAGTCCCAGGTGTTGGTGCACAGGGAGGTAGCCTTGAAGAAGTGGCAAAATACGGACTCAACGCTGATTGTGGACTACTTGTAAATGCTTCAAGGAGTATTATTTTTGCATCAAGTCAACCTGATTTTGCTTTAAAGGCTGGTGAAGAAGCACATAGAATGCAACAACAAATGGAGCTGACACTTAAAATTAAAGGAATAATCTGACAACTCCCGAACATGGTACTATCCCAGCAAGAGTCAGCAAATCAAATCACAGTTAAAACAACTCTTTCTGTATCCGGGCCACAATAAAACATAGCTAAAAATATAAGATTGAGTGTCATCCAAATGTTTAAGTGCTATCCTAAATCTCTAATTTATCTAAAACTTTAGTATTATCAATAAAATTGAATTTTATCTAAGACTTAAGCCTGAAGTAAAGCTTGAATGTTAACTATGGTCTGCTGAAAAACTCCGCCTTTTATTTAATCCATATTGGAGTCTGACTTTCGTAAGTGACCTAATCAAGTCTGGCCTATAAAGCTACTATTCGCTCATGAATGGAATTTACCTGCTCTATTCCCAGTCTTTTGCGAAAATCAGTCAACAGGGAGGCATCAAATGGAACTTTATTGCTGAAGCTGGGATACCCGAGAAAATATTGCATATAGCGGTCCTCCGAAATTTGATCTACGGTCTCCCAATCATCCAGTTTGCATAGGTGCTTAATAATAAGGGATCCGATGACTATCCTGGGGCTTATGGGTGGTCGACCGGTGGAACTGATACCTATGTGCTTAAGCTAAATGCTACATATCTCACCCTATTGAATCAATCGTACAAATACTACCTAACGGTTCACAGGGTTAAGTGAATGATCAAATAGTGTCTCAAATTCTTCATGAGGTAACTGCGCCGGACTGACATATCTAGGGATCGGTGCAAGCTTTTTATGGATCTTACTCATAAACGCATGCATTAGTTACCCCAAATATAGCAACAATCCGCTATCTGTCCAAGCTTTTTTACATTAACAGCAGCCCCTAACGATAGTTTGAGTATTATTGAAAAGCATTGAGTATTATCTAAAACTATGAGTTTATAAAAAAGGAAAGATGCTTATAAATCAGCCTCTTTCCTTTTTTATTATAGATAGATTGACTATTTCCCGGATCAAAAACCATACACCGGATTAGCAAAGCAACTAGTCAATCACATGATTCCAGTTAAAAACATCAGGTTCCTCACCATATTGAATAGCCTGAAGCTTTTTATATAGTTTTGTGGATATAGGGCCTGCCTGTCCATCCTTGCAGTATGTATAAACATGTCCTGTTAAATGGTCATCAATTTTGAATACCGGTGAAATTACTGCAGCAGTTCCACAAGCGCCCACTTCATCAAATTCATCGAGTTCAGAAACTTCAACTTGCCTTACTTCAACTTCCAAACCGATACTCTTAGCAAGTGCCATCAAACTCTTATTAGTGATTGAAGGTAGAATTGATTCTGATTTTGGGGTAATATACTTATTTCCTTTAATAGCAAAGAAGTTAGCTGGTCCTGCTTCATCAATATATTTCTTTTCCTTTGCATCAAGGAACAAAGCTGCAGAATAACCACCTGCATGAGCCTCTTCACCAGCCAATAAACTAGCAGCATAGTTACCTCCCACTTTATAACGACCTGTACCTTTAGGAGCAGCACGGTCATAATCACGAGCTATCTGCATTGCAACAGGTTTGAAGCCTTCTTTAAAGTATGGCCCAACAGGAGTTACAAATATGAGGAATAAATATTCATCAGCTGGTTTCACACCAACACGTGCACCTGTACCAATTAGTAATGGACGGATATAAAGCGAAGCTCCAGTTCCATAAGGAGGGATAAATCGTTCATTCAATTTGATCACCTTAGTAATTGAATCAAGAAAAATTTCCCTTGGTACTTGTGCCATCATTATACCATTGGCAGAACTTTCCATACGTGCGGCATTTTCTTCCCAGCGGAAAATTCTGATTTTACCATCTTTACCCCTAAAGGCTTTCATGCCTTCAAAAGCATCCTGCCCATAATGCAATGCTGTAGCAGCCATATGCATATTTATTATTTCAGAAGATGATGTTTCAATTTCTCCCCATTTGCCATTTCTGTAATAACAGCGAACATTGTAATCCGTCTTGACATACCCAAAAGGTAAGTGACTCCAGTCCATTTCTATCATATGATTAATTTTTTTGTGGTTTTTTTTAAATACCGTTACACGCAGCTAAATTAGAAAGATTCTGTCAATTGGCAATGATAAAAAGATTATTAACTCCATTGATTGTGATTTATTAATCTATCTCATTGTTTTATGCTCTGTTACTTCCAGATTCTATGAAAGTTATAGGATTATATAAGACATTTTGGACAAAATACGACAATTTGTCAGATTTTAAAGCTGGCACAGACTTTGAGTATCAATGAACAAAACAAACTTAAATTATTGAAACATGCAAACGGGAAAGATTAATGTTCAAACGGAAAACATTTTTCCTATCATCAAGAAATTCCTTTATTCAGATCATGAAATTTTTCTTAGAGAGTTAATTTCCAATGCTGTTGATGCAACACAGAAATTGAAAGCCCTAACTTCTATGGGGCAGGTTAAAGAAGATTTGGGTGATCTCACTATTGAAGTTATTCTCGATAAAGAAAATAAAACGCTGACAGTAAGCGATCATGGTGTTGGTATGACCGCCGAAGAAGTGGATAAATACATTAACCAGATCGCGTTTTCGGGAGCTGAAGAATTTATAAAAAAGTATAAAGGTAAATCTGAAGCCGATGCTGCTCAATTGATTGGACACTTCGGATTAGGTTTCTATTCCGCATTCATGGTTTCGAAAAAAGTAGATATTATATCAAAAACCTTCCATAAAGGCCCAGGATCCAAAGCTATAAAATGGGAATGTGACGGAAGCCCTGAATATACACTCAATGAAACCGAAAAGAGTACACGGGGAACTGACATAGTGCTGCATCTGGCAGATGATTCGGCAGAGTTCCTTGAAGAAAATAAGGTTTTAGAGTTGCTTAAAAAATATTGCAAATTCTTACCAATCCCAATCCGCTTTGGCAATGAAAAGAAGTGGGAAAAAGTTGAAGGTGAAAAGGATGAAAAAGGCGATGACAAGTACGATGAAAAGGAACAGCCCCGCATCATTAACAACACCAACCCTGCATGGAAACGTAAACCATCAGAATTAACTACTGAAGATTATAATAACTTCTATCATGAATTATATCCTTTCACATTTGAGGAACCAATGTTCAACATTCACCTGAATGTTGACTATCCCTTTAACTTGACAGGAATACTTTACTTTCCGAAAGTGAAAAAGAA
>JBAXYX010000082.1:0-10081 GCA_041670625.1 Lentimicrobiaceae bacterium
TAAACTTATACTGAAGTGCTTTCTTTTGCAAATCGCCATTAGCCTTATGATATTTAACCAGTTTCATTATTTCACGTGGGGAGTATGTATTTATGTTCTTTCCCTTAACCAGTGTTTGGTATGCTGTGTTTTCAAACTGTTTAGGTGTTTGTTTGATAGATGCGTACTTATTGGCCGGTTGATTTTGTATCATACCATTGACAAACTCGAACGGCATACCATCGGAATCACTATAAAAGAAGTAGTTATTCTCTTCATTTTGTTCAGCAAGGTTTTCAAAGCCATCGGCAATAAGTACCAGGTAGTAACTTCCGTTGATGTTAGCCGGCATGGTATATGTGAACAGGAAATCGGCATCCGGTTCATTATATAATGCTGCTGCCACACTTTTACCTGATGGTACATCAATGTAGTTCCACCAACTACCTGCAATACCAACACCACCTGACCAGTACTCATTGGAACCGGGTATAGTGCTGAATTCATCTGTATAATAGTCGTGAATCAGAATGCCATAGTCATTCGCATCATAGGCATTGTAATACATGTAAAGAATGCTCCAGCGTGATGAAGCGTTAACGGTTTCTGTTCCTGAATTATAAACATTATAGGTAATTTGCCGGTCGAGTGGTTCATTCGAATCAGGATTGTCATTATCAACAAGATCCCATGCCAGTACGTCCAGACCATCAATAATATCACCTGAACCAACCTGATTGCCGGTAATATTTACATCTGATTCATTCTGTGCAACAAAGGCTGCGTAACAAAAACCGGTAACGAAGAAATCATAGTCTATCCAAATATTTCCATTATCGCCCCATGATTTTCCCCATGAGTTAATGACTCTGAAAGCATTGCGTGAATCGTCATAACCCGCCAGTGCCAATGCATGATAAGCGTGTTGCATTCCGGGATTTAAATACGTATCATAGTCAATAACGGCATCACTGTTCCATTTCATAAAACGATCACCGAGTTTTGCCCCAAAAACGATAGGGCGTCCTTGAGCAAGATAAGCTTTAAAGTTTTTAACTGTCATGGATGCGGCATCGCTTTGATCAGCAATTTTACGGAAATTGACCAACTTATTGTTCGCTGCTTCGGTAGTCCAGTCAGCCGGGGGTGTTGAACCACAATTGCCGAGTGAAGTGTAAGGAGCGGTTGCCAAAGATGCACCGCCACGACTAATTAATGAATTCATGGCTGATTCAAATTGTGTACCATTGCAGTCGCTGCCTTTTTCAGCAGCCGGGATAGCCCAGAAAAGGTCTTTCGGACTGGTTTGATTAGCTGCCTGGCTCAACTGGCTTGCTGTCCATTGGTTATCAATACCATTAAGTGCTGTTTTTAAATTATATCCTACAGCCCAGGTAACACAGGTTCCGTATGAGCCCTGGTCACCGGTAGGAGGGAATTTAGAGGTAAGATCAACTGACGATGGTAATGAGCCGGTACTGTCAATGATATCAAGGTCCTGAGGTATTTCGTCTAATTGTTCAGCATCAGCATTCCAGCTTGCCATTGCCTGAACCAATACTTCAGTCAGGATATTAAGCGCTTCTTCTTTGGTACAACTATTGAAAGTCAGACCTAATGCAATGAATGATGCAAGAACAACAATTCCTGACTTTTTTAAGAGACTTTTCATAAATGGTAGGTTATATTTCTGATGGTATAATGAATTGATTGATTAGTAGTTCAGTACGATTCTGTGATAGTTGTTTTATTTGTCGGCAACAGGCAATCCAGTAATCACACCTTTAACGCCGTCTGATTCGGGTTTGATAGCAAAGATTGAGCCATCGAGATCAAGTTTCCTGGAAATTTCAGTGTTGGTTAGATTAACCCTGCCACCAAAGCGGGTATTATTTATCCATGCATTGATAAATTTAGTGTTTACCATATCTGCTTTACCATCAACACGAGCATTCGAAAAGCGGAATTCATCATTGAACAGGGCATAGTTAGCCAGGAAATTACCCCTTATAGTGGTAAGTGAGAAGTCAGCTTTGCCATCACACTTGAGGTCATTTACTCGCAAGTCACCTGCAAATTCTGTACTTTGAAACGATAACTTTCCTTTCATGACTGCCTTGAAGAAATCAGCAGTTCCACACAAGAGGCTTTCCTGCATACTAAACTGCTTTTCGGCAGTACAAGCCGTAAAGTATGCAAATCGGCCTTTGATGTGCATATTATTAAAAGATACCCGTTCATTAAATATAGCGCCTGTAAAATTCAACATACCGTCAACCAGCGCATTGTCAAAAGATGTTTCTCCTCTGAAATCACATGCTTCAAATGTAATATTATCGCTGAAGTGTGTAGTAAAGGTTGTATGTCCCGGTGCACTTGTAGTGGAAACTTTGCCCATGAAAATGCAGTTTAGAAACGTTATGGGAACCATAACCTGAGCAACTTCATTGGAAGAACTAAAGGTATAATGTGTTTCAACCTTTGAAAAGTCAAGATCGCCGGTAATGATTTTATCTTTTATCAGCACCGGTTTTTGATTGTTGATAGTTTGAAGTATCTTTTTAACAGGCAGGCTGTTTTTGATAGTATCTTTGGGTTCAGCTTTGCAACTGGTAACTGCTACCAGCAGCATAAGGACGACAGTGGAAAACTGTTTCATACTCTTTGTTTCGTGACTAAAATAATTTGATAGCAAAGATATAAGAATTACATTTTGTTCAAAGCATCTTGAGCCGCTCTTTCACCTTCAGCTATAATATCCTTTGCTTTGTAAAAATCATAGGTACCAAAGGAATCTTTTGAAATATTGATAAGGACATCAGGTTGATATTTTTCAAGAGTCAATGAAGTGATTTTCGACAACATAAGGCCAAGGCTTAAATTAGTAAGGTTGAACATACCGATATTATCAGCATTGCCTTTTGGGATAACGTTGCTAATCTTTTTTTGGATAGAATTAAGATATTTCCTGTATTGATTTTCAAGTTGCTTTTCAGAGTTATGGTTGGGCTTTATGTAAGGGGTTTGAGCGCTGACATCAACCACTACTAACAGGTCATCACCGCTTCTTTTGACGCTGCTTATGGGAAGAGGATTAAGTACTCCTCCATCAACAAAGTAATGATCGCCAATCTTGAAAGGTTGAAATACGGTAGGTATTGATATGGATGCTCTGATAGCATCAAACAAATCCCCGCTGATGAACTGTGATTCCGTGCCATTCAGGATATCAGTAGCAACGGCACAAAACGGGATGGGTAAATCTTCAATATTTCTGTCAGGTACAATTTCTTTAATCTTTTTAATAATTTTTATACCTTTAACCAGTCCCTTAGAACTGATTGAGAAATCCGTTAATTTGAGTGTTTCTCTAATATCAAGCATGCATAGCCAATCTTCGAATTCATGGAGTTGACCGGATGCGAAAACGCCTCCTACCAGCGCCCCCATTGAAGCGCCTGCAACTGAAGTGATGTTATAACCTTGTTGCTCCAGCATCTTTATTACCCCGATATGTGCGATACCTCGAGCGCCTCCACTGGATAAAACCAATGCTACGTTTTTACGCTTCATAGTTTTGAACTTGTTAATTTGCTTCACTAAAGGTACATTATAATGATGCTGGTTAGGAAATAAATTTAAAGGGTATTTTCACAGGTATAAATTGCAACTGGCACAAAAGCATAATCCACCAGGCATCAGGGTCAAATTAAGCAGCCACTAAAATAAAATGCAACAGTTATAAAAGCCAAATGCCACTTACAAAAAGGAAAAATGCAACGGGTCCCCTGGTGTTTTACACAGGGGACCCGTTCTTTGCTCTTAACTGCTACTTGCGAGCGGCTTATTCTACCATCGACTGGTTACAATAGGGCCGGGATTGATAAAAATGCAATGCTTAACCAGTAATTAGTCGGTAATTACTATTTTACCGCAACCTGCGTTAAACTTACCAGTGTAATTATAGACATAAACTCCTGATTTGAGATTATCAATATTCCAAACAGTCTTTTCACTATTAACGGCTATGGATGCACATACCCGTCCATACATGTCTATAATGGTTATAATACCTGAGTTAGCGTCAGGGGTTTCAAAAACTATATTGGAATTTGTATTATTTCCGGCAGGATTTGGGTAAACTTTAACGGAGTTAAATCTTAATGATTCAGGTATTCCATTTGGATCTATTATTCCCTGGTTATTGGTTTTTATTAAAAAAGGAGCATTATCAGGAGGCCCGATTAGTATTTCGCCGCTAACTGCATATCCACCATCCGGGCAAAGTGCAAAGCCATGAGCATAAAGATTTTTTGGAGTTCCTAAAATGCTGGTCCATGTTTTGTTGCTATTTTCATCGAGCCCTTGTAGAATTACCTTTACGACCAAACTGTCAGATGGAATGGAATTGTTCAGCGTACCTAATACAACCATCGTATTATCGGACTTAATGATATATTGTTCAAAATAAGCATCTTTATCCGGAATGTCAATCAGTACAGAGGAAATAATGGTGCCATCAGTTGAGAACTTTAAAATTCTGCTGTTATTATGATACACAGGATCAAAAGCAATAGTTTGTAACTCATTGCCAATAGTGTAGGTAGTGCCTGCATAAGCGGGTAAAATTGAACTGGAAATAATTTCACCGGTAGGGGTAAGATAATGAATAACGCTAAATGGGTCGGTATTATCAAGCATTGCACAAATCACTGCAATGCTGTCGTTTTGAAGCTCACAAATTGATGGTGCATTGTAATTGCCTACATAATGGCTTAATGTTGGTGACTCCCAGATAATGTTACCATTTAAATCGGCTTTGCATATTTTGTGAATTTCAGAATCTTTCGACAGCCCTGAATCAGGATGTATCGCCAGTAATAAATTATTATCGGATGTCAGTTTTATTTTATCGATATAAGTATCGGGATCGTATTGATGATACCATAAAACATCACATTCAGGCGATAATTTGATAAGATCAATCGTATCAACGGCATTTACTGCAACGTAAATATTACCATTGTTGTCTTGCTCAAAGCATTGGTAAGTCATTGGAGCTGCGAATCCAATAGTTTTAGTCCATAAAGTATCACCTGACAGATTAATTCCTACAAAGAAAAGGGAAGAATTCGTACCGTCGGGTAAACCCGAATAACCAATAAGCGTATAGCCGTTTTCACCGGGTATAACCTCATAACCTTTTGAATTTTCCCAGAAGGGATAACTATTCTCGAAATTTTGAGCGTTAACCATAACCCCTAAGGTTACCAGTAGAATTGTAAGAACTTTTTTCACGTTTAGCATGATTTGAACATTAATATTGAATGGTAGATAAATCAGTAAGCCACAAAATCTATTTTATAAAAAGCAATATCAACAAGTGGTAGTCAGGCATTTAACATCGGATAGCATATTGTCTTTAGAAGTGATCAAATGTAATTATATTTAGAACACATACAAAATAGTATTGTAGCAGTTGTTAAAACAAATGTTTCAAACAAAAAGAAGCACCTGACATTATTGAATGGCAGGTGCTTCTGTACAATAGGTTTGAACTTATTACTTATTGATTATCAGTTAATGAAGAGCACGTACAGATGAGGTTTCTATCACCGTAAGCATCATCAATTTTTGTTACAGTCGGCCAGTATTTATCTGACTTGTCGCAGGGAACCGGGAAAGCAGCTTTTTCACGAGAGTATGGGAAATTCCAGGTATCAGCGGTTACCATTGCAAGAGTATGAGGTGCTTTTTTGATAACGTTCTCTTGTTTATCAGCCTTACCACTTTCAATCTCAGCAATTTCAGCTCTGATAGAAGCCATTGCATCAACAAACCTGTCAAGTTCTTCCAGAGGTTCACTTTCAGTAGGTTCAACCATTAAAGTTCCGTGTACCGGGAATGCAACGGTAGGAGCATGGAATCCATAGTCCATCAACCTCTTTGCAATATCACCAACCTGAACATCGGCAGTTCTGCTGAACTCGTTACAATCCAGTATCATTTCGTGAGCTACCATATTGTTTTTACCGGTATATAGGATCTTGTAATATTTTGAAAGTTGTGCCTTCAGGTAGTTGGCGTTCAGAATAGCAAATTCAGTAGCTTCGGTCAGACCTTTACCTCCAAGCAGTTTGATATAACCATAGGAAATAGGTAAGATAGATGCGCTGCCGAATTGTCCTGATGATACAGCAGTGATTGCATTTTCACCACCTGTTTTGTACATAGTATGTCCCGGAAGGAAAGCTTTCAGATGTTTTGCAACACAGATAGGTCCAACACCAGGGCCTCCACCACCATGAGGGATAGCAAATGTTTTATGCAGATTGAGATGACAAAGGTCAGCGCCAATATTGCCCGGGCTTGTAAGACCGACTTGTGCATTCATATTGGCACCATCCATATAAACCAACCCACCGTTGTTATGAATAATGGTAATGGCATCACGAATACCTTCTTCAAACACGCCGTGGGTAGAAGGGTAAGTAATCATGCAAGCAGCAAGAGTATCTTTATACTTTATGGCTTTTTCTTCAAGATCAGCAAGGTCAATATTGCCAAGTTCATCTGACTTAACAACAATTACATTCATACCGGCCATTGCAGCACTGGCAGGATTAGTACCATGCGCAGATGAAGGAATCAGGCAAACGTTTCTATGGTTTTCACCTCTGCTGGCATGATAAGCTCTTACAACCATTAATCCGGTATATTCACCTGCAGCACCTGAATTAGGCTGGAATGTTACGGCAGAGAAACCTGTAATTTCGCAAAGAGCTTTTTCTAAATCAGCAATCAGTAAAGTATATCCTTCAGCCTGGTCAGCAGGAACAAATGGATGCAGACTGTTGAATTCAGGCCAGCTCAGCACGAATAACTCAGTTGCAGCATTTAACTTCATGGTGCATGATCCCAATGGAATCATTGACTTGGTGAGTGAAAGATCCTTTAATTCAAGCTTTTTCAGGAAACGCATCATGGCTGTTTCTGAATGATAGGTGTTAAATACTTTATCGTTCAAATAACCGGAAGTCCTTATTATTTCCTGTGGAATAGATTCCATGGAAATGCACTTCGGGCTTATGTCAATATGGGCGTTAAACTCTTTGTGAGCGGCTGAGGCAAATATATTTATCAGTGTTTTCAGGTCTTCAAGGTTGGTAGTTTCATCAATACTGATGCCTATTACCTTATCAGAGAGATAGCGGAAGTTTACTTCGCTTTCAAGAGCCAGTTTCTTTAATTCAACCATTTTCACCTGATCAGGCAACTGAATGCGTATGGTGTCAAAATAGGTTTTATTCAACTGGGTGTAGCCATATTTGCCGACTTCAGTAGCAAACAATATAGCCATTGCATTAATACGGCAAGCAATTTGTTTGATTCCCTTAGGACCGTGATAAACCCCGTACATACCTGACATGATAGCTAATAAAGCTTGGGCAGTACAAATATTGGAAGTTGCACGTTCACGTTTGATATGTTGTTCACGGGTCTGCAGAGCCATACGAACAGCTCTGTTTCCTTGTGCATCAATGGTAATCCCGATGATACGTCCCGGCATATTACGTTTATAATCTTCACGGGTAGCAAAGAAGCCGGCATGTGGTCCGCCGAAGCCCATTGGAAGTCCAAAGCGTTGGTTAGAACCCAACACAACATCAGCACCCCATTCGCCCGGAGGGGTTAAAAGTGCAAGGCTCATCAGGTCAGTAGCAACAGCTACCATGATACCTTTCTCATGAGCTTTCGCGGTAAAAGAACGGAAATCATTGATGACCCCTGATTCATCAGGATATTGAATGATGGCTCCGTAAAATGATGAATCGAATTCGATAGTATTATAGTCCCCAAAAACAAGTTCTATGCCCAATGGGGTTGAACGTGTTTTAAGTACATCAATAGTCTGTGGGAAGAGCTTTTCAGATACAAAGAACTTGTTTGCATTTGCCTTAACAGCATCGCGTGAGCGTGAATGGTGCAGCATAATCATAGCTTCGGCAGCAGCAGTACCTTCGTCAAGCAGTGAAGCATTTGCAATTGGCATAGCTGTAAGATCACTGATCATGGTCTGGAAGATAAGCAGTGCTTCCAACCGTCCTTGCGAAACCTCAGCCTGGTAAGGGGTATATGATGTATACCAACCCGGATTCTCCAAGATATTACGTTGGATAACACCCGGCGTAATGCATCCGTAATATCCCATTCCTATGTACGATTTGAATAACTTGTTCTTTGCACCTAGTTTTTTTAAATGCAGTGTATATTCCAATTCGTTCATCCCTTCAGGGAGATTAAGAGGTTTGGGAAGACGGATTGAGGAAGGAACCGTTTTATTGATGAGTGTTTCAAGGTCAGCTACACCTATTGCATCGAGCATTTTAGCAACTTCATTTCCCCTTGGGCCATTATGGCGGTTTATGAAATCATTTGTGAGATTCGACATGTTTGGTTTTATTATGAACTAAATGTATAAACTTCAATTTTCACGCAAAGATAAAGATTATCATGCAACAGGAAAACTTTGCAATAGAAACTTATTATCATGCAACCTTATGAAAAACAGCGGCTTGGTAAACGTGCATTCAAACGGTTAATAACTTTATTGGTCAATCGTGCTCAAAAATCTTGCGTGAAAGCCATGCACGCCTAATTTGCGTTTGCATATCTCCGTCAGAATATGTAAATTTGTAATACTAAAACAAACTAAACACATGAGTTACAAACGTTATCTTTATCTTTCGATGACTCCGGAAGCTCTCATCGCATCTATGCTGCCCCCCGAAGAGTTTGGAGTTTATTATGCAGTAGGGAGCAATAAACGAACGCAGGGGCAGGCACTGTTCTTTGAGATAGATCCTGATTTCAAGAGCGATTATTTTAACCTGGCCAGCATTGAAACACGATGCGTACCTCATGTTGACGGACAACCCAAAAGGTCAGTGTACCTGTCAACATACCGTGTACTTGAAAACATTCCTTTAGAAGCTTTCAGAAACCTGTATTTGACTACTGCTGACGGGAAGGTGCTTGAACTGACAAAAACAGAATTCATTCCTGAGACTAAGCCAATATTGCATTTCTATCAACAGTTGTGCCCGGTAACACCCAGGGTAGTAAGTAAGCTTGACCCTAAAAAGTTTACGGAATGGGTTACTGACGATAAAAACCCCATTTATTTCCCTAAGCTTGTGTTTGTAGAACTGATACTTAACAGGCTTGCTGAAGATCCTATCACTGCTCCTGTAGGGAATTTGCCGTATGCCAATAAGGACCATCTGCGTGATTGCCTTATCGGATTGCATATGGGTTATGAGAAACCCACTAAAACTGTTAATAGATTTTACCAGGGTGATGTACTATACCGTACGGTAAAAAACGGCTTCTTTGTAGGTGCTAAAAATGGTTTTCTGTATTATAAATTTCCAGATACCAGTGAATTGCAGAAGTTATATTATCCATGGTGGAGATCAGCATTGAACCTGGAGTTCTCTGAAAAATAGGGGAGGGCTTTGAACTTTTAAGCAACCCTTGCAAATGATGATACTCTAATTAAAAGATTTCGTAGTCGATATAATGATACGGAACTTAAACCATTGTGAATGATGATACTTTAATTAAAAGTAAGAAAGCAGCAAAGGGAGGGTAGTTTGCCGGGAAGTTAGTACACTGGGAGGTTAGTACACCGGGAAGTTTGTTTACCAGGAAGTTAGTTTACCGGTAGGTTTGTATACCGGTAGGTTTGTTTTTCGGGAGGTTTATATGCCGGGAAGCTTGTTTATCGGGAAGTTAGTTTATCGGGAGGTTTTTATTCCGGGAAGTTATTACACCGGGAAGTTAGTATGCCGCGAAGTTATTATTCCGGGAAGTTATTATACCGGGAGCATAGTACATCGGGAGGTTTGTATTCCGGGAAGTTATTACACCGGTATGTTAGTATACCAGGAGATTAGAATACCGGGATGCTATTACACCGGGAAGTTAGTATACCGGGAAGTTATTATGCCGGGAGGTTAGTACATCGGGAGGTTTGAATACCAGGAGGTTTGTATACCGGGAGGTTTGAATACCAGGAGGTTTGTATACCGGGAAGTTA